>JBGCEA010000187.1:0-4009 GCA_045105915.1 Nitratireductor sp. | reverse complement strand
TCTTAGCGATAATGTTCAATCTGAAAATGCGCTCTTTTATTTAAACGCTAATGCCTAAAGCTCAAACGCCTCGCCAATGGAAGGCGTGGCAAGTTTTGAAGCATTTTGACCAAGGGCCACCTTAAAACTATCCGAATTCTTATCAAGCGCTTCAAAGGAAGCAAAATGACATGGGATGATATGTTCAAAATTGAAATAACGATCGCAGGTGAGCGCTGCAACTGCTGAGCCCATCGTAAAGCGATCTCCAATTGGCACAACGCCAATTTGGGGCTGGTGTAATTCATTGATCAGCGCCATATCGCCAAAGATATCTGTGTCGCCCATAAAGTAGATCGATTTCTCGCCCTCTATGTGAAATACCAAGCCATTTGCGTTTCCAAGTGAGTGGCTAATGCCCTCTTCATCTATAAAGGCAGAAGAATGCTGGGCGTGAACAAATGTGACTGAAAATTCGCTCTGGTGAAGCGTTCCACCTGTGACAGCGGGATTAATTTTTTCGACACCCTTTTTAGCCAGCCACATACATACTTCATAATTGGCAATGAGCATGGCATCGCAGGTTTTTGCAATTTCAACACTATCACCCAAATGATCGAAATGGCCATGTGTGAGCGCTATATGAGTAGTACCTTTTATAACCTCATCAAAATTGGCGCTATCAAATACAGGGCTCTCTTTTAAAAATGGATCAATCAATATTTTATTCGAGCCAAATTCAAGTGAGAAGCAAGAATGCCCATGCCATGTTAATTTCATTGTTATCTCTGAATCATTTTAGGATTTGATTTTATAAATGAAACCTATCATAGAAGTTTTCAACTTTATCAAGAATAATTGTACACTATAGAGAATTAGTTTTGAACGATACAAACACAAATCCGCCTGCCAAGAACAAGAATATGGGCAATGTTATTGAGATTGAGGCCCTACCCGCGCTTCATACTAAGAACATGCGTATTATTGGGCTAGATCTTGGCACAAAAACTATTGGGGTTGCAGTCTCTGATGGGCTTTTGTCGATTGGCAGTTCGCTAAAAACCATAAAGCGCAGTAAATTTTCAAAAGACATGATTGAGCTGAATGAAATTGTTGAACACCAACAAGCATTTGCGATCATCATTGGCTTACCGCTCAATATGGATGGTAGTGAGGGCCCGCGCGTGCAAGCAACAAGAGCATTTGTGCGCAATATGGGAGCGCAATGTGCTTTGCCAGTTGTATTTTGGGATGAGCGGCTTTCAACGGTTGCGGCAGAGCGCGCTATGATTGAAGCTGATATGAGTAGAAAGAAACGTGCGGAAAAAATTGATGCGCAAGCGGCGGCTTTTATTCTGCAGGGTGCATTGGACCGACTGAGCCAACTGCGTAGTCATTCGCGCTAGTTTCTAGTGCGCTTTGCTTTGCGCTCACTTCATCATCATTCCAGTAATGAGCAAAGAGTGCTTTGGCTTGTGGAAACCACTTTTTGCGCCAGCGAAAGGCTGCAATGCCAAGAACCAAGATTGAATCTAAAACACAAGCGCCAAAGGCTAGACCTGGTACAGAGCTAGCAGGCACGCCCAAGGCTTTGCCATAAAGGCCGAACAAAATGTCGTGCACTTCTTTTGAAAAAATATGTAGGCCAAAATCTATGCCGTTTGAGGCAAGGCCGTACCATCCCCAAAATAACACTAGTGGTGTGAACCATAACCAAAGAATTGCACGCATTACTAAGCTCCTCTTTGGGTAGTTAACCACGCAATTAGGCAACAATGCAACGCAAAGCATTGTAAACCATTTGTTAAGGTTAACAATTAACTAACGCGGTTCATGTTTTAGAGTTTTGCTACCAAATTAGCTTTTTGGATAGAGCGCTTTTAAGATGGATTGTGCGTTTTGGCGCGAGTCTAACATGCCATAGCTAGAGCGCCATAAACCACCCAATCTCGTTTCGATAAATGAATCAGCCAATTCTGTAAGGCCAATACGCTTTAATTCGCTTGCAGCGGCAGTAAGCGCCAATTGCTCAATTAAAATGCGCGCAGAGCCCCTATCCTCTTTTGCCATGGTCGATGCGGTTCGAATGACATCTATGGTTTTTGAGGCGCTTTGGCCGCCAAGATCTCGCTCTAAATTGACAAGAACCGAATCTAATATTTCTGGGCGTTTTGAAATAAGATCAAGCGTCTCTAAGCAAAGCTGATTACCAGCGCCTTCCCATAAGCCATTAATGGGCGCATCTTTATAGTGGCGCGCAATATTGGCTTCATTGTTTAAGGCTTTAACGCCCACACATTCCATGGCTTCGCTAGTGATTGCTGGCACTAGCTTGTTTGTCCAATATTTTATGACGGGCGTCATAAGCGTGGCATAAGCTTTTTCAGAAGGATTAGCGCCAGAGCGATCCATGGCTGATACCAGCCTAAAGCAAAGCATTTTACTGGCTGCCACATCTAGTGCCATGTCAGCTAAGACACGCTGCATTAGTGGCTGCTCTATAAGCGGTGCGCCGCCCACAATGCGATGTCTGCAATGCTCAACTGCTTCCCATACACTGTTATGCATCACAGCACATGAAATGATTGAACTGTCTAGACGAACAAGCTTTTGCATTTCGGCAATGGCTGCAATGCCCTCGCCTTCTTTGCCAATTATTTGCGCTAGCGCATCGTTTAGCTGTGCCTCGCATGCAGCATTTGAACGGTTGCCCAAATTGTCTTTTATGTTGGTTAGCTGAAACTGATTGTTTTCGCCATTTGGCAATAATCTTGGCATTAAAAAACAAGATATACCTTTTGGTGTTTTTGCCGCCACCAAAAAGGCATCGCTCATTGGGGCTGAGACAAACCATTTATTGCCTTTTAAGCGCCAAATACCATCGCCAGTTGTGCTGGCTGTCGTTGTAATATTGGTAAGATCAGAACCAGACTGGCGCTCGCTAAAAGCACTCGATATTGTAATTGCAGACTTTTTAGCTGGCGCGTTGTTTGAAGAATCATATTTTCTTGAAACCAGTAAAGGCAGCCATTCTTTTATGAGTGATGGCGCTTTTAAGAGCGTGGCAATAGAAGCATTTGTAGAAGATACGGCCTCTAAGTGCCCGCTTTCTACCCCTGCAGTAAGATATAGACTAGTGGCACGTGCAAGCTGTTTTTGGCCTTTGTCTTTTGGGCTCTGGTCCCAAGGCGATGAATGCAAGCCATTTGCAAAGCTTTTGCGCATAAAGGCTTGGTAAGCTGGGTGAAACTCGATTTGATCTGAACGATCGCCATTTAAATCGTGTGATTTTAAAATTGGCGTATTCAGGTTTGCCAGTCTTGCAAGATCCATCACTTCTTTAGAGCCAGCCCAGTTGCCTAGCTTTTCTAACTCTGCTTTTGTGGCATTGGTAAGCGCAGAAGATACAAGCATTAAAAGAGGATCAGCTTTATAAGCGTTGTGCCCCCCAAATATTGGCGCTTGATTAGATGAATTTGTAAACGTCGCTTTTGCCATATTTTTTCAATCTGGTTTGACTGGATCAGGTCTGATTCTGCTTATGCGTCATATTACATGATTTCAAAAATCTTGCCACACGCTTAGTCCACGCGATTAGTCCGCACACTGTGTTAAGACAACTATACCAAAGATTTTGTCTTCAATGTTGCGAAAATCGCTTGAAAGCTGCCTTCTTGCATTAACCATTTTGATTTATTAGCTGTGATTTGGCACTTTAATACTTGTGACTTGTACCTTTGCTAAGTATAGCATGGTTTTTGATGACCAAACCTTTTGATTATGAAAAATACACCCACATATTCGGCCACAGGCATTTGCTTGGCATTGCTGAATTATCTCCTCACGATATAGAATATTTGTTAGAGCGCGCAGAGCAAGCCGTTTCTGTTTCACGCCAAGTGGAAAAGAAAAATGTTGTTTTACGTGGGCGCACACAAATAAACCTATTCTTTGAGGCCTCTACTAGAACACAAGCTTCTTTTGAGTTGGCTGGCAAACGCCTTGGCGCAGATGTGATGAACATGTCTGT
>JBGCEA010000186.1:0-12072 GCA_045105915.1 Nitratireductor sp. | reverse complement strand
AAAGTACCTGCCTTATATTGCGCTGCTTATTATTGGCAGTGTTTGGGCCACCACAGTTCCTTTAATAAAAATTGCAGTTAGCACTGGCTTAAAACCCTTTGGGATTACCTTTTGGGAATTGGTTGTTGTTTGTCTGGTGCTTGGTGTCATTGTTTTTGTGCGCGGCTATAAGGTGAGCTTTACGAAAAAGCATTTGGTGTATTGCTTTGTCTTGTCCATTCTTGGCACGCTCTTTCCAAATGCCTTTTCATATATTGCAGCGGCTCAACTGCCAGCTGGTATTATGGCGATTATTATTGCCACTGTTCCTATGTGTGCGCTTACCGTTGCGCTGCTTATAAAAAATGAGGCATTGTCTGCTCGGCGTTTAGTTGGCATTTTGATTGGTTTATGCGCCATGATTATGCTTGCAGCACCTGGCACAAGTTTGCCAGATCCAACAAAGGCTATTTTCATTCTTGTCGCATTTATAGCGCCGCTTTGTTATGGCATTGAGAGCAACTATATTGCCGCCAAAGCGCCAAAGAGTTTGCACCCAGTTGCAACGCTTTTTATTGCGTCTTTAATTGCTCTGCCTATTGCAGGCGTGATTTCATTTTTTAGCGATCAGTTTTTTGTGCCAAGTATTTTTGCTGGCAATGCATTGAGCAATGCCGAACTTGCTATTGTAGCTTTTGCCTTTGCGCATGCTTTTGCCTATTCGGGTTATATGTGGCTTGTGAGTTTGGCAGGGCCTGTGTTCACTTCGCAAATTGCATATATTGTTACCATTATTGCTGTGGCGCTTTCGTGGTATTTCTTGAATGAAGAATATACGGGTTTTGTATGGGCGGCGCTTGGGCTTATTTTGTTTGGCCTAACGCTGGTGCAACCGCGCTCTCAAAACCCAGAATAGATGTTGCGCAATTTTAGCGTGAAAACAGAGCATCTAAAATGGGTAGTGATAGTATTGCGGTTAGAAGTATCACGATGAAGGCAAAGTTTCTGTATGTTTGTTCGCTTGCAAAGCCAAACAGCCGTCCTCCAATAAGTAGGCCTAAAAGATAGATAGGCGCAACGGCAACTGCCATGGTGAAAAATTGTAGTGTAACCATGCCAGCAAAAATAAGCGCCAAGCCTATAATGATATCTATTAAAAATAGAAAAACCATTGTGTTTGCACGCACGGTAAAGGCCGGTAATTTAGATGCCATCCAGTATAATATGACAGGTGGGCCAGGTAGCGCGGCTGTTGTGCCTAAAATGCCAGAAAAAGAGCCGACAAAAATTGAGATGAATTTGCCTCTTGGCCCTTTATATATGTAGCCACTCCACAGGGCGGCTACTGTTACAAAAATGACTATGGCAATAACCCAGCGCAAGGGCGTTTGGTCGGTTAGTGTAACAATTGAAATGCCAATGGGAATAGCAAGGGCTGAGCCGAATATGCAAAGCAGTAATTCGCGCCATTGGCACTTTTTAAATTCGGGCACGACTGCTGGTAGCGCTGGTATGCCATCGATAAAGAATATAATTACAAGTGCAGCTTCGATAGAATAAAAAGAAGAAACGACAGGCGCAACCACCATACCTGTGCCAAAACCCGTAAAACCACGTACTAAACCAGCCACCAAACCTGCCAATAAGACAAATTGAAAGTTTGTAGTGTTTAAGAGTTGGAGAAGGCTTTCTAGCAAATTTACGTCCAAATGATTTGTCTACTTACACATTTAGCATAAGCCATTTAGATTAAAGCGTATGGGGGCAAGGGTGGTTTTGTGATGTGTCACAGATTTTATTGAATTTTGTTTCCCTTTTGTTCACTTTTATATTAGTAAGGTAAAAGAATAAACGTTGAGGTGGGCTATGACACAAGCAATTCGCATAATTGGAATTGATCCAGGGCTTAGAAATTGTGGGTGGGGCGTGATTGACCAATTGGGCAATTCGCTTAAATTTGTTGCGGCTGGTACCATTAAGAGTGACACAAAAGCAGATTTGGCAACACGCTTAAACCAAATATATGAGGGTTTAGAAAAAGAGTTGCACGCTTGGATGCCCCATGAAGCGGCAGTTGAAAACACTTTTGTAAATAACAATGCGGCGGCAACGCTAAAACTTGGCCAAGCAAGAGGCGTGGCTATGCTTGCGCCTTCGCGTGCTGGTTTGCCCGTAAATGAGTATGCGCCAAATGCTGTTAAAAAATCTGTCATTGGTGTTGGGCATGGCGATAAAAATCAAATAAAAATGATGGTGAATATGCTTTTGCCAAAATGTAATTATGACAGCGAAGATGCGGCAGATGCATTGGCGATTGCAATTTGTCATGCGCATAATAGAGCTGGCAACATGTTGGCAAAGAAAGTAGCAGGCTTATGATTGGAAAATTAAAAGGCTCAATAGAAGAACTAGCTGAAGATCATATTTTGATTGATGTGAATGGCGTTTGTTATGTTGCTTTTTGTTCTGCTAGAACGCTTGGCGCTGTTGGCAGCGTGGGCGAGGCGGTTCAACTGTTCATTGAAACCTATGTACGCGAAGACCAACTAAAACTGTTTGGCTTTTCTAGTGAGTTAGAGCGCGATTGGTTTAGACTGCTTCAAAGTGTGCAAGGTGTGGGCGCAAAAGTAGCGTTGGCAATTCAGGCAACTTTAGCCCCTTCAGAGCTGGCTTCTGCTATAGCGCTGCAAGACAAGGCTATGGTGTCTCGTGCGCCAGGTGTAGGGCCAAAAGTGGCGCAGCGCATTGTGGCAGAATTAAAAGACAAAGCACCTGCATTTTCTGGTGCGGCGGCAGCAGAAATTGGGCTTCAATCTGATATTGGTTCTGGGCACGCAAATTCTAGTGTTGTAGATGCTGTGTCGGCTTTGACCAATTTGGGCTATTCTTCACAGCAAGCCTCTGGTGCCATTTCTAAAATCTTGGCAGATGTTGGAGAAGATGCAGATAGCGCGAAGCTAATACGCTTGGGACTAAAGGAACTGGCTGGATGAGTGAATTAAACGATATGAGCGCAAGTAATAGAGCGAGCTTTAAACGCACAAGTGTTTTTATGCTGCTTGGCTTTACGCTTTCTTTTGGGTTTTTCTTAGCTTTAGCTAGATTGCTATTTTTGCTTTATATGAATGATGATAATGCTGGTTCTGGTGGCGGTTTACCGCTTCGTATCATGGGCAACTCTTTTATGTTTGCTTTTCCAGTTTCAATTGTGGCTCTATTTTTAATCAACACCAAACGCAAAATCATTTCGATAGATACGCTTAAAAGTTTCTTATCAACTTTGTTTATTGCCATGCTGGCTGTTTGGCTTATTTTTGCAATGTCTGGCTTTGTGTTTGGAGACTTGAAGTTGGTTAAACACTTTGGGGTGCTTGGTGCGTTTATTCCGCCAATTGGTCTTCTTGCAGGCGCAGTTCTTTGGCGCTTGCGTCATATGTTTGGTGTTAAGAGCTTATGAATTTAGAAACAGACAATCATGCTAAAGCCAGCACTTTAAGCACAAGTATGCGTGCAAATTTTTTGCAACTGCTGTGCTTTATGGTTTTTGGCTTTGGGGTGCTGTTTACTTTTGGGGGCACTTTGGTGCGCCTTATTTTAGATTATTATGAGGGCAATGAATTTGCCTTTATGTTTAACTTTGAAGAAGCGATTTTTCTGCTGATAGATGGCCTAGCGCTTGCCTTGCCAATTACTGCTGTTTGCTTCGTTTTCTTTTTAGTGGTTAGGCGCTTTTTTGCTATCTCAACACTTGTTAGATTTCTTTTATGCTTGCTCGTAGCGCTTTGTATTATTTGGGCTGCACTTGCGCTATATGGCTTATTTACGGGCGGAGTATCTCGGCTTCAACGGTTTGCGATTTTTGGGTCATACATTCCGCCATTGGGCTTGGCTTGTGGTATGCTTGTTTGGCCAATTCGATCTTTATTTGGGTTTAAAATTTTATGAGTGAATCACGTATTATAGACCCTGAAAAAAAGGGCGAAGATGCAGCCCAAAACATAGATGTTGCTTTGCGCCCACAAAGCTTGGACGATTTTGTTGGTCAAAAGCAAGCGCGTGAAAATTTAAAGATTTTTGTTGAGGCTGCAAAAAAACGCGGTGATGCGCTAGATCATGTTTTATTTGTTGGGCCGCCTGGTCTTGGTAAAACAACACTTGCACAAATCATGGCAAAAGAGTTGGGGGTGAATTTTCGTTCAACATCTGGCCCTGTCATTACAAAGGCTGGTGACTTGGCAGCTCTACTTACAAATTTAGAAGACGGTGATGTTTTATTTATCGATGAAATACACCGACTATCGCCTGCCGTTGAAGAGATTTTGTATCCTGCAATGGAAGACTTTCAGCTTGATTTAATTATTGGCGAAGGACCAGCCGCGCGATCTGTCAAAATTGACTTGGCAAAGTTTACGCTTGTTGCGGCCACTACGCGTTTGGGGCTTTTAAGCAATCCATTGCGTGATAGATTTGGTATTCCTATTCGCCTAAATTTTTATACAGTTGATGAATTAGAATTTATTGTCTCGCGCGGGGCGCGCTTATTATCACTGCCAATGAATGAAGAAGGCGCAAATGAAATTGCCAGAAGATCACGCGGCACACCGCGTATCGCTGGCAGGCTGTTGCGCCGTGTTCGTGATTTTGCTGTAGTGGCAGAAGAGGAAATCGTAGATGCTAATGTTGCAGATAAAGCCTTAACGCGACTAGAAGTTGATAAAATTGGTTTAGATGAATTGGACAGGCGCTATTTGAACCAAATAGCTAAGAATTTTGGCGGTGGGCCTGTTGGGGTGGAGACCTTGGCGGCCGCTTTGTCTGAGCCGCGCGATGCAATTGAAGACATCATCGAGCCGTATCTCATTCAGCAGGGTTTTATTCAGCGTACCCCAAGAGGGCGTGTTATGACTGCAAACGCTTGGGAGCATATGGGCTTAAACATGCCAAAGTCGGCTGTGAATAATCAAAGTGATATGTTTGATGAGAGCTAAGTTGAAACTCAGCCACGTATAAAGTCTTAAAGCACTTTCATTCTTGTATTGATGGGTTGCAATATATATCTTGTGGTTGCAAAGGTTTAGCTGCCTATCAATCTGGATTATAAAATGCGCCAAACAGTAGAACTTTCAAATAAACTTATAAAAGACGGCCATGAAATGCAGGTGCGTGTTTATTATGAAGACACTGATTTTTCTGGCGTTGTGTATCATTCAAATTATTTGAAATATATGGAGCGCTCGCGCACCGAATGGCTGCGCCACTTAAATGTTTTTCATACAGATTTAGAAGAAGACAAATCGGCTTTTGCTGTTCACAAAATGAATTTGCAATTTGGTCCACCTGCTGTGATAGACGATTTGCTCATCATTAGAACCATTAGAAAACAAATTGGCGGGGCGCGTGCAAAACTACGCCAAGAGGTTTTGCGCGAAGAAGCAGATGGTTCACAAACCTTATTATTGGGCGCAGATGTAGATGTAGCCTTTATTCATCATGGCGGGGGTGCAAAACGTTTTCCCGACGAGTTGCGAAAAATATTAGATAACTAATCTATCCCGTTCAAAAAATTCACCTCATTCCACTCTATTTAAAGGTTCTAAAATGCTCTCTATTACAACTCTATTTGCAAGCCTCCTTGGGCTTTTATTCATTGTTCTAACAATGAGAGTCATAAAACAGCGTGGTATCTCTAAGGTATCTTTATCAGATGGTGGCGATGAGATGATGCTTAGACGCATTAGAGGCCAAGCGAACTTTATTGAATATGCGCCGCTATTTTTGATTTTGTTTGGACTTGCAGAATTTAATGGCACTCACCAAACTCTGTTGGCTGTTCTTGCAGCTGCATTTTTCATCTCACGCGTCATGCACGGTTATGCGCTATCTTTTAGCGCTAAGAGTTTTGTAAATCGGTTTTATGGCACGTTAATTACGGGTATTTGCTTTATAACTATCTGTATCATCAATTTATTGTTGGCTTTGAAAGTAATGCCGCAAGTATTATTGGCGTAATTTACCAGAATCCTAACGGTTCGTTTACCTTAAATCTTTATTAATCTGCTTAATTGACGCTGAGTCACCTGTTAAGCGGGTGTGCCATTGTTTGACCAAATTTATCGGCTTATCGATGAGTTGGTTAAATAACTAGCTGAATTTAAACAAATAGGACGCTTACTTAAGCATTTCTAAAGGGACAATAAATGTATTCAAATATCGTATTTTCAGTGTCATCTGCGTTTGCACAAGGTGTAGAAGTAAGTGGTTTGGAAGCTGCTGGTGATGTGTCTTTAGTTGGGTTGTTTCTGCAAGCTGGTCTCATTGTAAAAACAGTGATGATAGGTTTGCTCATTGCATCTGTTTGGAGCTGGGGCGTGATGATAGATAAATATCTGCTGTTTGTTAGAACAAGAAGACAGTTTGATAGATTTGAAGAAGTGTTTTGGTCTGGGCGTTCGCTGGAAGAATTGTATCAATCTCTTGCAGACAAAAATCCATCGGGCATGGGCGCTTTGTTTGTTTCTGCAATGAAAGAGTGGAAGAAAAGTTTTGAGCGCGGTGCAAATTCTCAAATTGGTTTGCAAACACGTATTGATAAAGTTTTAGATGTGGCGCTGTCACGCGAAGCTGACAAGCTAGAAAAGCGCCTTGGCTTTTTAGCAACGGTTGGCTCTGCGGCGCCATTTGTGGGTTTGTTTGGTACGGTTATTGGTATCATGACATCGTTTCAGGCTATTGCGGGTTCAAAATCTACTAACCTTGCTGTTGTGGCGCCTGGTATTGCAGAGGCTTTGCTTGCTACTGCCCTTGGCCTAATGGCGGCTATTCCAGCGGTTATTGCTTTTAATAAATTTTCATCAGATGCAGGAAAACTAACTGCTCGCCTTGAAGGTTTTGCAGATGAGTTTTCTGCCATACTTTCGCGCCAAATTGATGAGACAAATAACAGACGCTAATTTTAAGACTTAGATTTATCTAGTTTAAATTACTGATCTTGAATAAATGAGGGCCTAATTATGGGTATGTCTACTGGTGGTTCTGGTGGTGGCGGTAGCCGGCGCAGAAGAGCTAAAAGAAACCAAGTAATGAGCGAGATTAACGTAACACCTTTTGTAGATGTTATGTTGGTACTGCTGATTATCTTTATGGTTGCAGCGCCTTTGCTGACCGTTGGCGTGCCTATTGATTTGCCTGAGACACAGGCAAAAGCGCTTAACTCTGAAACTCAACCCATAAGCCTTTCTGTCAATGAGCAAGGACAGATTTTCTTGCAGGAAACTGAAATTCCGATGGAAGAGATTATTCCAAAATTAGCTGCAATTGCTGAAAATGGATATGAGGAACGCATTTATGTGCGTGGCGATAAAACAGCCGACTATGGCGCTATTATGCAAGTGATGGGTCTTATTTCGCAAGCTGGATATAAGCGCCTTGCAATGGTTACCTTGCAAGAGCAATAGGGTTTTTCGACTTTTATGAAAATTGGCGTCACACTTTCTGGTTTAGGTCATGCTGCACTCCTTTCATGGGGATTGCTGAACATAAGTGCGCCTGCACCTTTGGAAGTTGCAGAAGTTGAATCTGTAAGTGTAGAAGTTATTCCTTTTAGCGATGTATCAGAGGCGGTGCAGGGCGAAAAAGAAGCAGATCTTAGAGATACGCCTGCGCCTATTCCAACCAAGAGACCTGATCCAGAACCTGAAAGCGTAAATATTGGTGATACAAAAATAGATGCGCCAACTTTGCGTGAGCAAAAACCAGCAGAAAAACCTATTGAAGTGGCAAAGGCAGAAGCGCCTCCGCCAGCGCCAGAACCAAAGCCGTTGCCAGATGTAGCGCCAGAGCCGCAAACCAAGCAAGAAGAAGCGCCAGCGCCAACAACAGAAGTTGCAGCTCTAACGCAGCCAGCAGTGCCGGTGAGCGAAACACCTGTTAGCGAGCAAACGCCAATTGCAGATGAGGGCGAACAATTTACGAAATTGCCTGAGAGTGTAAGCGCGCCTTCTGAGCGTCCATCGCCACCAAAGCCAAAAAGTGCTGAAACCACAGATCGCAAAATTAAAGAAAAACCAGCTAAGCAAAAAACAGCGACTTCGGATACGAAGCAAAAATCTAAAACAGATGAATTGGCAGCACTGATTGATAAACAAAAGCCAACTGCAGCTGGTTCTAAAAGTTCTAAGAAGACAGCTTCTTTGGGTACGAAAAAAGCGGCTAAAGGTAAAAAGCTAAGCAGAAATGAAATGGATGGGTTGCGCTCTGCTATTGAGAGTTGCTGGTCTGTGCCTTCTGGGTTGGCAGATGCAGAAACAATGAAGGCAAGTGTTTCGATGAATTTGAAAAAAGATGGCAGTATTGAAGGTCGCCCAACAGTGAGCTCTAGTGGTGGTGAGGCTGGGCCAAGACGCGCCTTTGCATCGAGTGTGCTGAGAGCTGTTAAGCGCTGTGCGCCATATGATTTGCCAGCAGAAAAATATGACACTTGGGCAGAAGTGCAAGTGAACTTTGACGCAAGTGATTTATTTTAGAGTTTAAAATTTTTCCTTTGGTGCTAAGCTAAAGGTAGATGATTGGAAATGATGATGATAAAATATATAAGTTTGATGGGTAAGAAATTTGCTAAATCACTTATGGTTGTAGCAGCTTTAGGGCTTGGTGGATTGAGTTTATCTACCACTGCAAATGCTAAAGTAGTGGTTGATATTACAAAGGGTAATGTAGAACCTTTGCCAATTGCCGTGTCTCAATTTAGTGGTCAACTTGGCGCTGAGATTACTTCAATCATTGAAAATAACTTGCGCAATTCTGGGCTATTTAGACCTATTGATCAAGCGGCTTTCATTCAAAAAATTACCGATCATAACTCTCTGCCTCGTTTTGAAGACTGGCGCGTTATTTCTTCGCAAGCACTTGTCACTGGCACAGTTGTAAAAGAAGCAGATGGCCGCTTAAAAGCCGAGTTTAGACTATGGGATGTGTTTGGCTCTGAAGAAATTACGAGTGCGCAATATTTTACAACGCCAAATAACAAAAGACGATTGGCGCATATCATTTCGGATACAATTTATAGCAAGCTAACTGGTGAGAGCGGTTATTTTGATAGTAGAATTGTATTTATTGATGAAAGCGGACCAAAAACACGACGCATTAAAAAGCTAGCGATTATGGATCAAGATGGTGCAAACTTACGCTATCTGTCAAAAGGGAATGACTTGGTTTTAACGCCGCGTTTCTCGCCAACACGTCAAGAAATTACCTATATGTCATTTGGTACAGGCCAGCCACGCGTATATTTGCGCCAATTAGAAACTGGGCAATTTGATGTTGTGGGCTCATTTCCGGGCATGACATTTAGCCCAAGATTTTCACCTGATGGGCAAAAAATTATTATGAGCTTGAACCAAGATGGTCGCTCAAATATTTATCAACTTGATTTACGCTCGCGTGCAACCACACGCCTCACAAACTCAGCGGCTATTGATACAAGCCCATCTTATTCGCCTGATGGCAGTAAGATTGTGTTTGAATCTGATCGTGGTGGTAGACAGCAACTATATGTTATGGATGCTGGTGGGGGGGCTGCGCAAAGAATTTCATTTGGCAAGGGTAGCTACTCTACGCCTGTTTGGTCTCCGCGTGGTGATTTGATTGCCTTTACAAAACAAGCAGGTGGTCAGTTTCAGATTGGGGTCATGAAAACAGATGGTTCGCGTGAGCGCATATTGGCAGATGGATTTCATAATGAAGGGCCAACATGGTCTCCAAATGGTCGCGTGTTGATGTTCTTCAGAGAAACACCTGGCGCAAATGGTGGTGCAAAATTATATTCTGTTGATTTAACAGGGCGTAATGAGCGCTTGATTAGAACACCAAATTTTGCATCTGACCCTGCTTGGTCTCCACTATTAGATTAAATAGTTCTGTCGAAATTTTGCCGTAATACGATGCTTGATTAAATCTATCAAACATTGGGCTTAAAGCTTGTTTACAAGCAGGCTTTAAAGCTTGGTAGATCTAATTGGGACTTAATAAATTTTTGAAATATAGTTTTGGTGAATGAAGTTAGCATTTCATTAACCAGCTTTATTGAAACGAAATTAACCCAATTATGGTTACTAAGGGTAATTAAATTTTAAGAGGAGTAGACATCATGTCTACAATTATTTCGATATTGAAATCACCAGCAATCAAAGCTGGCGTTTTAGCACTGGTACTTGCAGGTTGTGCGGCTAAGCCAAAAATTCCTGACAATGCAAATGGTCTAGGACTTAACAACAATAATAATGGTGTTGCAGTTGGTACACCTCAAGACTTTACAGTGAATGTTGGCGATCGCGTATTCTTTACAACAGATTCTACTTCGCTAACGCCAGAGGGACAACAAACGCTTAACGGGCAGGCGGCTTGGTTGATTAGATATCCAAATTATCCAATCACGCTAGAAGGCCATGCAGATGAGCGCGGAACACGCGAATATAACATTGCACTTGGCGCGCGCCGTGCAGCAGCTGCTAGAGACTATCTGGTTTCGCGCGGTGTGCCACGTAGCAGAATTCGTACGATTTCATTTGGTAAAGAGCGTCCAGTAGCTGTTTGTAATGACATTTCTTGCTGGTCACAAAACCGTAGAGCTGTAACTTTGCTTACTGCACCAACGGGCTAAATAAATTGACTATGTAATTTTTAAGGCGGCTTGTTTTCAGGTCGCCTTTTTTATTTTGTTTTATTAAGGTTTAATCATAGTTTGGTCGAATTTTGTTTACACAAATAATAGAACAATAACTTTGGGGTCTGTGTTTGCAGATTATTGCATGCGCAGAAAAATAAGGGCGAAAAGGATAGGGCACAGATGAAGCCAATTAAATTAATTGCTGTCTCAATGTTGATATTGGGCAATTCGCATTTTGCAAATGCTGAAAATAAGTTTGGAAATGGAGTGCTAATTGCGGCGCAAACGCAAGACATTTCAAATAGACTTGTTCCAAGCCAAAGCATTCCAAATGTTAATCCAAATTTTGGTCTGCAAAATAATAATGCTCAGCCTGCTAATCAAGGCACGCAATATGCGCAAACAACTGACACAATAAGAGTGATGCAGCTTGAAGAACAAGTTCGCCAGTTATATGGGCAAGTGGAAGAGTTGAATTTTCAAATGCTTCAAATGCAAGAGCAATTTCGCAAGATGCAAGAAGACAATGAATTTCGTTTTCAAGAATTGGAACAAAGCGGTTTATCGTCTGATGATAATTTAGTATCCAATAAAATAGCGCAAGCGAATGGCGAGGAAAAACGCTTGGGAAAGCCGCAACCGCTTAAAGATTCTGGTGTAGATTCTTTAAGCGGCAAAAACACCAATATTGTTGATCAGATTGAAAGCAGCAACGTTTTGCAATCTGACGCAACTGTGGCAAAGCGTAAAAAAACGATTGATGGGGTTGAGATTTTTGACCCCCTTACAGACAAAAGCGCCGATGAATTGGGCGCCCAACTTGGTGCAAATTTTGGATCAGTTCAGTTTGATGCAAATGGACAATTGGTTCCAAACTCAAACAATACCCAAATTGGTGAACCAACCCTTTTGGGCCCACTAAGCAATGACAATGAACTGGCGCAATTGCCGAGCGATCCAAATGAATTATACGATTTGGCGTATCAGTATGTGCAAGTTGGCCAATATGAGCGTTCGGCTTCTGCCTTTCGTGCCTTCATTACGCAATTTCCTTTAGAGGCGCGTATGCAAGCTGCGCAATTTTGGTTGGGCGAGAGTTTGTTTTCTTTAGGTTTATACAATGAAGCCTCTGAGACCTTCTTGCAAAACCATAAAGAGTTTCCCAATGATAAATTGAGCTCTCAAAATCTATTGAAATTGGGCATGTCATTGGCAGCAATGGGACAGCGCGAATTGGCGTGCGCAACTTATAGTGAAGTGCCAAAAAAATATGAAACACTTTCAAATTCTCTTCGTAAAAGAATAGAGGTTGAACAGCAGGCCGCTAAGTGTAAAAACTAAATTGTGAGAACATATACGCATAGGTGCTTTGAAGGCATCCCAACTCAAGATCCAATTATTTTAGCAGTGTCTGGTGGAAGTGATTCACT
>JBGCEA010000185.1:0-12081 GCA_045105915.1 Nitratireductor sp. | reverse complement strand
GCTTGGGAACAAGTGCGCGATATTTTAGATGTTTGGTTCGATTCAGGTTCAACGCACGCTTTTTGTTTAGAGCAGCGCGATGATCTTAAATGGCCAGCCGATCTATATTTAGAAGGCTCTGACCAACACCGTGGTTGGTTCCATTCATCTCTTCTAGAAAGCTGTGGCACAAGAGGCAGAGCGCCATATGATGCTGTGCTAACACATGGTTTTGTGATGAGTGAAGACGGTCGCAAAATGTCTAAATCTTTGGGCAATGTGGTAACTCCGCAAGAAGTGATCAAACAATCTGGCGCCGATATTTTGCGCCTATGGGTTGCCTCATCTGACTACGCAGAAGATTTGCGAATTGGGCCAGAAATTCTAAAAACATCTATCGATGCTTATCGTAAATTGCGTAATACGCTGCGTTGGATGCTTGGCACACTGTCTCACTATAAGGGTGAGCAAGATGCAAGCGAGCGCGTGGCTTTTAAAGACATGCCAGAGCTAGAGCGCCTAATGTTGCATCGTTTAGCTGAGCTAGATGAGGTTGTACAAAAGGGCTATGACGAATTCGATTTCAAACGCGTCTTCGCGCAACTGTTTAACTTCATGACGGTTGAACTTTCTGCATTCTACTTTGATATCAGAAAAGACACCATTTATTGCGAAGCGCCTTCAAGCACTAAACGCAAGGCATCTTTGCAAGTTGTGTCCATTCTGTTTGATCATCTGGTAAAATGGATGACACCAATGATGCCATTTACTATGGAAGAAACATGGCTCTCACGTAATCCAGATTGCGTTTCTATTCATTTAGAACAATTCTCAAAACCTGAAGCCAATTGGAAAGATGACGCGCTTGCTGCAAAATGGGCAAAAATCAGAAAAATACGCCGTGTTGTCACAGGTGCATTAGAAATTGAGCGCCGCGAGAAAAACATTGGCTCTTCATTAGAATCTGCGCCAATTGTTTACATCAATGATGCCGAGTTATTGGCATCGATTGAAGGACAAGATTTTGCAGAAATCTGTATCACGTCAAACATAACAATCGAAAATGCAAAAGGGCCAGAGGGTAGTTTTGCAATTGAAGAAGTGAAAGATGTTTGGGTTGTTCATAAAGAGGCTTTGGGCAAGAAATGTGCAAGATCTTGGCGCATTTTGCCAGAAGTTGGCACAGATACTCAATATCCAGAACTCTCTATCAGAGACGCGCAAGCAATGCGTGAGATTGATGGCGTTTAAGTTTTGAAAGCTTGAGAACACGTTGTTCTCAAATTTGTGATAAACTTATCAACATAGCTGTTAACCATCTTGGTGATGGTTAGCAGTTGTGATCTGTATATGATTGCAAAAATAGCCGCGTTAAGCTAATTTAACTCAAATACACAGACAGAAAATAGCCTTATTTGAAACTTATAGGCTTGTTTAGTTTAATTCGAACTCAATTTTTGGCGCAATTTATGGCTTAAAATTGAACAATCTTGTGTGAGAGTGCCGTGCTGAGTAACAAGTTAAATCCAAATAAATCAATTTGCGTAACATTGCGCACTTCATTGGTTGCATGCTCGCTAGCCATACTGACCGGCTGTGTGGGTGGCACAACTTACGGTACTGGTGTTACTCAAGAAGAACAAACGCTGACTGATGTTTCAGAAATGCTAACCCTGCAAAAGAAGCGTAAAGTAATCGATTATTCTGCGCGTCCAGACTTAGTGGTGCCAGACAATAAAACTTTGGTTGATCCTGTGCAGCAGGCCTCTGCAATTTCAGATCCTGACTGGCCAGAATCTCCAGAGCAGCGCATCGCAAGAATTAGAGCAGCTGCTGAAGAAGCAAAGGCAACACGCCAAACACAACTTGCATTTGATAGATCAAAAAAAGTAGCTGGCGTTGATAATGCCAAACTAGATGCTGGTGTTGAAGCACCTATTGGGCAAGGCGTTCCAAATTATAGCTGCGATCCAGATGGATTGGTTATGCGCAAGTGTACAACAGATGAAATTAGCCGCGCAGTACAAGCTGAAAGAAAGCTTGCAAAATTGGGTAGCAATCAAAAACGTAAATACCTAACAGATCCACCAACAAAATATCTAACACCAGCTACTACGGCTGTTATTGGTGATGAAGGTTTTACGCAAGCTGAGTTAGATGAGATCGAGCGTCAAAGAGAGATCGAACGCAAGCGCCGTCAAGAACTTGACGGCTAAAAGCTAGTCTAAGCTATCAGCTATGCTCAACTTCTTTTTTCTTTAAAAAAGCTTTTCAATAAGTCACTTGCCTCTTGTGCGCTAAAACCAGAATAAACTTCTGGTGCGTGATGGCATGATGCATTGGAAAAAAAGTGAACACCATTTTCAACGCCGCCACTTTTTGTGTCTTGTGCCCCAAAATATAATCTACGAATGCGTGCAAAAGAAATAGCCGCCGCGCACATAGGGCATGGCTCTAGGGTTACATATAAATCGCACCCTATAAGGCGTTCACTGTTTAGAAGTTTGCCAGCCTCGCGCAAAACCAAAATTTCTGCATGTGCGGTTGGGTCTTTTAGCTCAAGCGTTCTGTTGCCAGCCTTTGCAATAATCGCTTTATCTTTTACCAAAACAGCGCCAACAGGCACTTCGCCGCGCTCACCAGCAAGTTTTGCCTCTATCAAAGCTTGTTCCATAAAATTCGACATCAAAAGCCTCTATAAGTTAACCAGTTAAAAGTAACTTACATTTGAGTTAGACTTTTATCTCGCATGTTTTCTAGTTAGCTGATAGTAAAGCGTCATGCAAAAGAACAATCAAAATAACTCGCAAAAAACTGACAATCCCCAAAGCGTCAAAGACGCTAAGCCGGGTAAGGTTGAAGAGCCAAAAAAAGAACGCATTGCCAAAAGAATGGCACGAGCGGGTCTTTGTTCGCGCCGTGTTGCTGAAACATGGATTGAAGATGGCCGAGTTGTTTTAAACGGTAAAAAACTAACAACCCCAGCAATAACAGTTGGCGATAAAGACGTTATTGAAGTGGATGGCAAGTTGCTGCAAGGCAAAGAGCGCACCCGTCTTTGGCTGTATCATAAGCCTGCTGGTTTAGTGACCACAAACCGCGACCCAGAAGGGCGCAAAACGGTTTTTGAATCGCTACCAGAAAGCTTGCCACGTGTCTTATCGGTTGGAAGACTTGACATAAACACAGAAGGCTTGCTTCTACTCACCAATGATGGCGGTGTGTCTCGCGTGTTAGAATTGCCAAAAACAGGTTGGCTGCGCAAATACCGCGTTCGCGCCTATGGCGATATTACACAAGAGCAATTAGACACCCTAAAAGACGGTATAGCAGTAGATGGCGTACTTTATGGTTCTATCGAGGCTACCATCGAGCGTGAGCAAGGCAGCAATGTTTGGATTAACATGCAATTTCGTGAGGGTAAAAACCGCGAAGTAAAAGAGGTTCTTGGCTCTTTTGGTCTAAGTGTTAACCGCCTAATTAGAGTGTCTTATGGCCCATTCCAGCTAGGCGATATGCCTGTTGGCAATGTGCGCGAAATTAGAGGCAAAATGCTGAAAGATCAGCTTGGCGCAAAACTAATCGCAGAATCTGGCGCAGACTTTGATGCGCCAATCATAAACCAAGCAGAAGATATTCCGCGCTCTGAAAAAGATGCAACGGCTAAACAAAACAAGAATGAAACGAACTCTAAGTCTAAAAATCAGCGCAGAGAAAAAACAAGAGCAGGGCAAGTATCTTCAGATACGCTTTCTCGTTTAACCACAGCGTCTGGCAAAGGCGAGGGTAATTCAAGCGCGAATAAGGGTAAAAAGACACCCTACAATAAGCCTTATCAAAAAAAGCCATCTTCTAGAAACTCTAGTGGCGGCACGTCAGGTGGAAGAAATGCGGATCGTAGGCGGTGAGTTTAGAGGGCGTCGTTTAGCAACGCCGCAATCAAACAAAATAAGACCCACCACTGATAGAACGCGTGAGAGTCTTTTTAATATTTTAAATCACAAAGTAGCGTTTGAAGACGCTCGCGTCTTAGATCTTTTTGCGGGCACGGGTGCACTTGGGCTAGAGGCTGTTTCAAGAGGGGCAAAATATGTGCTCTTTATTGAAGAAAGCGCAGAAGGGCGCGGCCTACTTCGCAGCAATGTTGAAACTTTTGGCCTGCAAGGCAAAAGCAAAATATGGCGAAGAGACGCAACCAAACTAGGCCCATCTGGTAATATGGGCCAATTTGATATTATCTTTATGGACCCACCTTATGGTAAATCCTTGGCAGAAGGCGCACTGGCGCAGCTTATAGAGGGCGATTGGCTTTCTAAAGATGCCACCATTATTGTTGAAGAAAGCGCTGGTAATTTACCACAAAATCCAACGGGCTATCGCATAGTAGATGAGCGCGCTTTTGGAGAAACCTCAATTGGTATTTTTGAGTTAGAAAACTAAAGCAGTCATTTTTGCTTTAATCAAAACAGCATGCTTAAAATAAGTTTATCTTACATACCTGCGCTTTTTCCAGAGCTAAAGGGTGAGTGAGAAATGGCAGGTGTATGATGCACAATAATGCCTTCGTTTTCTGCGCGCTCCGGCAGCTTTTTCAAAGTTCTAAAGCAAACAATAATTGCAGCCAATCCAAATAGTGTGCCTCCCAATGCCCAGCCAATTAGTACGCCACTTGCACCCCACTGCGCGCCAACCCAAACGAATGGAATAATGCCAATCGTTGCACGTCCCCAGTTAAATGCAGTTGAAAGAAACGGATTGCCAAGATTGTTAAAGGCAGCATTTGCCACAAATAAAATGGCAGTAAAGCCAAATAGACCAGCAACATAAAAGCAAAATATTTCTATGAGTAGAGCGCCATCACCAGTTGCGCCAAATATTTGAATAATCAAATCATGCCCAATGGCTAAGAGCGCCCACATTGCGCCCATGTAAATGATGATGAAGAGCAAACTGTCTTTCATTGCTTGCGTAATACGATCGACCAGCCCCGCGCCATAATTTTGTGCTAATATTGGCCCAACCGCACCAGACAAAGAAAAAGTAGCGGCAAATGCAAGTGGTATTAGGCGGCCAATAACAGCCCACCCAGCAACAGCATCATCACCAAAATCAGCAATGGCACTTGTTACATATGCATTGCCAAATGGCGTAGAAACCTGCGTTAAAAGAGAAGGAAACCCAATGACCATAAACGGTACAAATACGCGCTTTATATCTTGCCATGTTGGAACAGAGAGCAATTTATGAATAACAGCAACACCATGCAAACCAACAATTACAAATATGATACGCGCAAAGATCATAGAAATTGCTGCGCCATTAACGCCAAGATCATAATAAAAAATCAGGATAGGATCTAGCATTGCGCCAAATATCGCAGCTATGAGCGGAATATACATAGCGCGTTTTGCATCGCCTTTTGCGCGCAAAAGCCCTGCCATACACATAGCAAGTCCCATTAACGGAATAGAAGGCACGGCAATAAGCATATACTCATAAGCTATTTGCAACGTCTCGCCTTTAGCGCCAATCACAGACAAAAGCGGCTTGATATTTAGCATCATCAATAATGAGATGATGCTGGTTGCAATAAAGACAAAGACTAAAGAGACCGAGGCCTCTTTCTTAGCGAGTTCAATATCACCTTTGCCAAGCGCTTTTGCAGTTATTGCAGTTGCGGCAATGGTAAAGCCAATACAAACAGAAGTCGCAAAAAACATAATGGTAGAGGCATAACCAATCGCAGCTGCAAGGGCTTTTTCTCCAAGGAGTGAAATGTAAAATAAGTTTGCAAGATCGACCATGAAAACCGCAATCATGCCAACAGCACCAGTTGCTGTCATCGTTATGACATGCTGCATGGTAGAGCCTTTTGTAAATTTGGCTTGGCTCATGTCTGGTTTTGTTTTTACGCTGGTTGCCATGGTAGTCTTTCAAACAACATAGATAGGAAGAAATTGAATGCTTAAAAGGGGCGTATTCAATTTAATGGCTAAGACTATCATAGTTTTTATTTTAAAAGCATAGTTTTTCTTGAAGGCACCAAGCGAACGCATTAAGTATGGTGCAAACTGGAATCAAAAATGATCAATCTTAAAGAACTAGAAAACAATGCCACTAAGCTAATGTCAGCCACCATGAAAGCTGGCGCAGATGCATGCGATGTCGTTGTGGCACATGGCCAATCACAAGCTGTAACCATTAGAGATGGCAAGGTAGAAAATACTGACAGATCTGAAGGCGATCAATTTTCGCTTCGCGTTTTTGTTGGTTCAAAAGTTGCCTCAGTCGCTTCTAACCAAATTACAGATTATGAAATGTTGGCAGAGCGCGCCGTTGCAATGGCAAAAGTATCGCCAGAAGATCCATTTCAAGCGCTTGCAGAACCTGAGCAGCTGGCATCAGAATTTCCAGATATTGAACTTCTAGATGAAACAGTACCAACTGCCGAAAGCCTAACCAAGCGCGCGCTCGAAACTGAAAGCGCAGGCCTTGGTGTTAAAGGTGTGGCAAAATCTATGGGTGCATCTGCTGGCTGGGGCACAAGTGGTTTTGTGTTAGCAGCCTCTAATGGATTTTCAGGCAGTTATTCAAGATCAGGTTTTTCTTCCTCAACTGCTATGCTGTGTGGCTCAGGCGAGAAAATGGAGCGTGACTACGATTTTACGAGCGCTGTGTTTGAGGAAGATTTACGCTCAAGCGAAGATGTAGGCAAAACGGCTGGACAAAGAGCTGTTCGCAAAATTAATCCAAGACAAGTTGAGAGCGGTAATTTCCCACTTATATTTGATAAACGCATTTCTAGCGGCATGTTGGGTGCATTGCTTAGCGCAATAAACGGCTCGTCTGTTGTTCGAAAAACCAGCTTTTTGCGCGATCAAATGAACGAACAAGTAATGCATAAAGGCATTACCATTCAAGATAATCCGCGTATTCAAAGAGGTGCAGGCTCGCGCTTGTTTGACGGCGAAGGCTTGTCATGTGACGCGCTAACTTTGGTTGAAAATGGCATCTTAAACACTTGGCTTTTAGATGGCGCATCGGCAAGAGAGCTTGGTTTGGCCATGAATGGTCGCGGTTCAAGAGGCGGCTCTGGTACGTCTCCAACTTCTACAAATTCATATATCGAAGCTGGCGAACAATCGTTAGAAGAGATGTTAGCCCAAATTGGCACTGGCCTATATGTAACTGAAACCATTGGCCATGGCATTAATATGGTAACTGGCGATTATTCAAAAGGCGCTGGTGGTTATTGGGTAGAAAATGGCGAATTGGCTTTTCCTGTTGCTGAAATCACCATTGCTGGCAATCTCAAGCAGATGTTCATGAATATGTATCCTGCAAATGATTTAGAATTTACAGGCGCTACCAACGCACCATCATTGCTAATCGAGGGAATGACAATTGGTGGAAAATAAACCAACAACCCTAGACTTAAGCAATTTAGAAAGCGATTTAGCGCTTGTGAAGCAAGCCGCTAAAAAGGCTGGCGAAATTGCACTTTCTTATTTTAAATCAGACAATGAAATTTGGGAAAAATCTGGCGGCTCGCCAGTTTCTGCCGCAGATTTTGCGGTTGATACTTATTTAAAAGAAACACTCTTAAAAGCGCGCCCAGACTATGGCTGGCTTTCAGAAGAAACAGAAGACGATACGCGTTCAAGACTGAGCAAAAGCACAATTTTTGTAGTAGATCCAATAGATGGCACAAGAGGCTTTTTAGAGGGTAAATCTCAGTGGTGCGTTTCAATTGCTATTGTGCAAGACAACTTGCCTATTTTGGGCGTTTTAGAATGTCCTGTCTTAGAGGAAACTTATTGGGCAGCACTTAATGGGGGTGCATATCTAAATGGCACTCAACTCGATTTGCCAAAAGATAAAGAAGTCAAAACTGTTACAGGCTCAAGAATACTAAATGTTGAGTTAGCAAAATCTCATAAAGACACTTTATCCGTTACGCCCTTTATTCCATCGCTTGCATATCGCATTGCAATGGTTGCAAATAATGCAGTAGATGCAGGTGTTGCAAGAGGGGGCGCACGCGATTGGGACTTAGCAGCCGCTGATATTATTTTGCAAGAAGCAGGCGGCATGCTAACCGATCTTGATAGTAAACCACGCGATTATAACCGAATGTCCACAGGCGGCAGTGCGTTAATTGCAGCAAGCAAAAGTCGGCATAGTACAATACTAACCCTTGCTAAATCCGATGGTTTTCTTCAATAAGAATAAAACAGGCATAAAGTTTTCATGGAGCATGAAATGAGCGTAGAAGAAAAAGACGGCCAACTCTTACATTTTGTTTTTGGTGGCGAACTAGATGATCTTAAAAAACCATCTTTTAGAGATTTAGAAAAAATGGATATGGTTGGTCTATATCCAAATTATGAAACTGCATATGAAGCTTGGAAGTCTAAGGCACAGCAAACTGTAGACAATGCCCATATGAGATATTTCATTGTGCATCTACACCGCATCTTAGACCCAGATGGCGATGGCCTATTAGGTTAGAAAAGCGACGCTTTTCGTGGGTAGATACAAAAAACGCATAAAAAAGATTTTAAGACGTCCTGGGCGCTTATTCTCGCAAAACAAGTTTTTTGCGTGGGTTTTAGCACAGCTTATGATTGGCTATCTAAAGCTGGTTTACAAAACAAACTCTTGGGTTGTTGAACCAGAAAATGCGCTTGAAAATGTGCAAGACAATTTACCCGTCATTGCAGCTGTTTGGCATGGGCAGCATATTTTGCTACCTGCAATTCCTATGGGCTTAAAAGCCACTGTTATGATTTCGCGTAGTCTAGATGGTGAAGTCACAGCTATGGTTGCCGAAAAGTTTGGCAACAAAACCATTCGCGCATCTGGCGGGCGAGACCCAAGGCAGATCATTTCTAAGGGCGCTCTAAAAGGCTTTTTAGAAATGTTGCGTGAGTTAAATGAGGGGCGCAATGTTATGCAAACCGCAGATATACCAAAAGGCACACCGCGCCGCGTTGGTCTTGGTATTGTAACTTTGGCTCAAAAATCTGGCAGACCCATAATTCCCATGGCAGTAGCCTCATCAAAAAGATGGACCTTAGATAAAACTTGGGACTTAACAACAATCAATAAACCTTTTGGAAAATCTTCAATTGTTGTGGGTGAATTGGTTTGGGTTGATAAAGGTGCTAAAGAAAAAGAACTTGAAGAAGCACGCCTCAAGGTGCAAGAACAAATGAATATTATTACCAAAAGAGCTTATGAGCTCACGGGTAAGCCCGAATAATAACATTCATTTTGCGCGACCGATCTAACAAGCGTCCCAGGACAAAATAACGTATGAGTAAGCTGGTTACAAAAATAACGCTTGGAACTTACAAGTTGTTTGGCAGTGTTGTTTATCCTTTCATGGGGCCTTTTCTGCAATTTAGGGCGCGCAAAGGTAAAGAAGAACGCCGCAGACGTTATGAGCGTTACGGCTATTCTAGCCACGAGCGCCCAAAGGGTCCGCTTGTTTGGTTTCATGCCGCCAGCGTTGGCGAGGCAATGGCAGTTCTTGCATTAATTGAGCGCGTAGACGCTCTTGGCTTAAACACCATTTTAACAACAGGTACAGTAACATCGGCTGAAGTTGTAGAAGGCAGATTACCAGCATCTGCGTTTCACCAATATGTTCCACTAGATTTAAAACCAGCAATCGATCGGTTTTTAGAACATTGGAAACCAGACTTAGCCATTTTCACTGAATCTGAAATCTGGCCAACAACCATTCAAAGACTAAAAGCAAACAACATTCGCCAAGTTCTGGTCAATGCGCGTATGTCAGATCGCTCTTTTAAGCGCTGGAGCCAAGCCCCAAAACTTGCAGAAGAATTGTTCCATAGTTTTGACCACGTTGCTGCGCAATCCGAAAATGATGCAGATCGCTTCAGAAGCCTTGGCGCAAGACCAGTTTCGTGCACAGGCAATTTGAAGGTAGATATTGAAAGCCTGCCCGTCGTTGAAGAACAGTTAAACGCATTAAAAGAGCAGGCTAAAGATAGAGTAGTGTGGATTGCTGCAAGCACGCATAAAGGCGAAGAAGAAATTATTGCAAGAACGCATTTGCGTTTGATGCAAGACTTTCCAAATTTATTGACGGTTCTTGTGCCAAGACACCCAGAGCGCCGCGATGCAATTGTCGAGATCATTAAAAAAACGGGTCTATCTTGCATCCAAAGAAGTACGGGTCAATCGATAGACAAAAATTGTCATATTTACTTAGGCGATACGATTGGTGAAATGGGGCTTTATCTTCGCATGGGGTCTGTTGTGTTTATGGGCAGAAGCCTAGCGCATAAAGGTGGACAAAACGCGCTAGAGCCTGCTGCTATTGGCGCGGCTATTATTTCTGGCAAGAATGTAACCAACTTTAGAGATGTTTATAAAAACCTGCTTCAAAATAATGGTGTTCGCTTAGTGCAAGACGAAGACATGCTGCTCTCAAATTTGGCTTACTTGTTTAACAATGAAAATGAACGCCAGAAAATGATTGAGGGCGCTCAGCTAACAGTAGAACAAATGAGCGGCGCTCTAGAAAACACGATTGAAGTGCTAGACAGCTATTTGTTTCCCCTAACGGTTAAATACAAATTAGAGGGGATTAATAATGGCAGTTAATGAAACGCCTCCCTTTTGGTTTGCAAAGCCTGGTCTAAAAGCTTTTGCGTTATGGCCGCTCTCATTTATTTATAGTCGCGCAGCAAGAGCGCGCATGTTTTCAAAGCCAACAGCCGCACTAAATGTGCCTGTACTATGCATTGGTAATTTTGTTGTTGGCGGTGGCGGCAAAACACCAACCGCAATTGCTTTTGCGCAAGCCATTAAGAAAAAGGGCTATAAGCCGGGCATTTTATCGCGCGGCTATGGCGGCAAAGTTGCAAAACAAACAATAGTGGATGCTTCTATCCACAATGCTTTGGATGTGGGCGATGAGCCATTGCTGCTTGCAAAACACGCGATAACAGTTGTCTCTGCCGACAGAGTTGTTGGTGCTAAAATGTTGATAGAAGAAGGCTGCGATTTTATCATCATGGATGATGGTTTTCAAAATCCCTCACTTACAAAAGACTTTAATTTGGTGGTGGTTGATTCAAGGCGTGGCATAGGCAATGGCTTTAGTTTGCCAGCTGGCCCCTTGCGCGTTGGCATAAAACACCAAATGTCTATGGCCAACGCTGTTTTAATTGTTGGCGAAGATGATGGCGCAGATAAAGTAATTAGGCTAACCGCAAAAAGCGGGCGCCCAATTTATCATGCAAAACTTGCCATGCAAAAACCATCGCAATTGCGCAAACAAAACCTTTTGCCTTATGCTGGTATTGCAGATCCAAAAAAGTTTTTTGATAGCCTCATAAAAGCTGGCGCAATTTTGGCGCAGGTGAAACCTTTTGGCGACCATCATTATTTTCATAAAGATGACATAACAGAACTGCTAGAAACAGCTAAAAAACTAGACGCGCAATTAGTGACAACAGAAAAAGACCAAATGCGTTTAATTGGAATGGGCCAACACCAAGAAGCGCTGGCCGAGGCCTCGCAAATTGTTGAGGTAAAACTTCAATTTGAAGATAAAAATTCGATAGGCATTATTATAGATAAAGTATTGAGCAATTTTTATAAAAGGCACTTAGCCCAACTAAAAGAAATAGAAAAAATAAATGCAGAAGAAGCCGCCGCTAATGATAAGGCAACAGAAGTAAAAAAGTAACTTGAAAATGGTTATGTTTATTTTTTAGCTTTTAGTTCGGCTTCCAAAGACGCCTTGCCATCTATATATGCTTCTTGGCGTTCTACGCTCCAATATTTCAAATCATCAAGTGTAATGGGCTGATCGGTTATTGCGCAGCGTACATATGTGCCAGACTTTTCAACGTCATAATCTGAATCCAGATAAATTAGTTTCGCTTCAGTGCCGTTGGCAACCAATAAATCACTCATCTATCACTACCTTCCAAATAAGCGTTCAATGTCTTTAAGACCTAGTTCAATATAGGTAGGTCTTCCATGATTACATTGCCCTGAATTAGGCGTTGTTTCCATTTGACGCAAGAGAGAATTCATCTCATCTGCTTTTAATAACCT
>JBGCEA010000184.1:0-4416 GCA_045105915.1 Nitratireductor sp. | reverse complement strand
CGCGTTGGCATAGACTTGTTTGCAGGCCCCACTGAAACAATGGTGATAGCGGATGAAACAGTGGATGCAGAATTGTGCGCAACTGATTTGCTTGGCCAAGCTGAGCATGGCTATAATTCGCCTGCAGTATTAGTTACAAATTCTAAAAAGCTCGCGACACAAACCCTTGCTGAAATTGACCGTATTTTAGAAATTTTGCCAACAGCTGGCACAGCCAAAATTTCGTGGGAAGATTATGGCGAGGTCATTGTCTGCGACACGTATGACGATATGTTAGACGTTGCAAATGATATTGCTTCTGAGCATGTGCAAGTAATGACCGATAGAGATGATTGGTTCTTAGAAAAAATGCATTCTTATGGCGCCCTCTTTTTGGGCCCTCGAACCAATGTCGCCAATGGCGATAAAGTAATTGGTACAAACCACACGCTGCCTACCAAAAAGGCAGGACGCTACACAGGCGGCTTATGGGTTGGTAAATTCTTAAAAACGCACTCATATCAAAAAATCACCACCGATGAAGCCGCTGTTCAAATTGGCGAATATGGCTCGAGGCTATGTATGTTAGAGGGCTTTGTTGGGCACGCAGAACAATGCAATGTGCGCGTTAGAAGATATGGCGGTGCTAATGTGCCTTATGGTGAAGGTGCGGAACCAAGCAAATGATATTACCAACCACCCCTTCTTTTAGCCTTGATGGTAAGCGTGCATTGGTAACCGGTGCATCGTCTGGTATTGGCCTTGGCGCAGCTGTAGCACTGGCAGAGGCTGGCGCACATGTGGTTTTAGCCGCGCGCACACAGCCAAAGTTAGAAGAAGTTGTAAGAGCTCTAAAAGAAAAAGGCTTAAGCGCTGAGGCGCTTCAAATGGATGTGAGCGATATAAAAGCCATGTCTAAAACCACAGACGAATTAGATGTGATTGATGTTTTAGTGAACTCTGCTGGGGGTACGCGTCATTCATCTGCGTTTGAGACCAAAGAAGATGATTTTGATTTTGTGAGTGATTTGAATGTTAAATCGGCTTATTTTTTAACACAAGCAATTGCTAAAAAACTAAAAGCAGTAAATCAAAAAGGCTCGCTTATAAACATCTCATCTCAAATGGCGCATGTGGGCGGTATAGACCGCTCGCTCTATTGCGCAACCAAACACGCTGTAGAAGGCTTTACAAAAGCAATGGCAATGGAGTTTGGGCCACTTGGCATTCGCATAAACACCATTTGCCCAACTTTTATTAGAACGCCCCTCACTCAAGCAACTTTTGAAGATGCGAATAAAGTGGCTTGGATCGAAGAGAAAATAAAACTTGGCCGTGTTGGCGAAATAGAAGACATAATGGGCGCTGTTGTTTTTCTAGCATCCGATGCTTCTTCATTGGTCACTGGCTCGTCTTTATTGGTAGATGGAGGATGGACAGCTGGCTAAGGAGACCATCACCTCTTTTGATGTGGCACAAAGGGCTGGCGTAAGTCAGTCTGCGGTTTCGCGTGTGTTTTCGCCAGGCGCTAGTGCTTCGCCAGTGATGGCAGAAAAGGTCAAAAAAGCTGCAGATGAATTGGGCTATAGACCCAATGTTTTAGCGCGTTCTTTAATTACCGGAAGTTCAAAAATGATAGGCTTAGTGGTCGCCTATTTTGATAATCAGTTCTATCCAGAAGCCGTAGAAAAACTCTCAAAAGCTTTGCAAATAGAAGGCTACCACGTTCTGGTTTTCATGGCCTCAAATGGTGATGACATAGATAAATTGACACAAGACCTACTAGACTATCAGGTTGATGGGATTGTTTTAGCCTCTGTTGCTGTTTCTTCTACACTTGCAGCGCGCTGCGATGCGGCTGGTGTGCCAGTTGTTCTATTTAACCGCAAACAAAATGATGATCAGTTTTCTTATGTCACTTCTGCCAATTATGAAGGCGGACGCAAAGTGGCTCAGTTTTTAATCGCAGGCAAGCATGAGCGTATTGCCTATATTGCTGGCTGGGAAGGCGCATCAACACAGCGGGATAGAGAAGCAGGCTTTAGAGATGAATTAAACAAAGCTGGCATAGAATTATTTGCACGCGGTGTTGGTAACTTTCAGTTTGATGAAACGCAAAATGCAACACGAAAAATGTTTGAAGCTGATGTGATTCCAGATGCGGTTTTTGTGACCAATGACCATATGGCAATTGCTGTGATGGAATGTTTGCGAGACGAATTTAAATTAAAAATACCAGAAGATGTTTCTATCATTGGATATGATGATGTGGAAATTGCCAGCTGGCCAAGTTTTGCGCTCACCACTATACGCCAACCTGCAAACCAAATGGTTCAAGCCACAGTAAATGTGCTTATGCAGCGCATACAAGGCGAGACGATAGAACCTCAAAAAATCGAAATTGAAAGCCCTTTAATGATCCGAAAATCTGCTCGGATACCTAAAGACTGGCAAAGCAATAGCTAAGGATAAAGACATGCAAGGATTCAACAATCGCTGGAATGATTTTCCAGATTACATCATAGGCATTACCAAAGAAATTTGGGAAGAGCGCGGTATTGGAACACTAAACCATTATTATAGTGAAGACATTCCGGTGCGCTCGCCCATGGGCGTCTCAATTGGCAATGTACCTGTTATGGCAGCCACCATGGCAACGCTAAACGAGTTTCCTGATCGCACACTCTATGGCGAAGATGTCATATGGAGTGGCACACCAGACACAGCGCTTTTATCTTCTCATCGTATTGTCTCTACTGCGACACATACAAACGATGGCGTATTTGGCAAAGCCACAGGCAAAAAATTGACCTATCGCATTATCGCGGATTGCGCTGCTAAAGATAATACAATCTTTGATGAGTGGTTGATAAGAGACTATGGCGGCATTGTTCGCCAGCTTGGTCATTCACCTCGTAAATTCGCAAAGGCGCTTATTAAATCAGAGGGCGGCCCCAAAAAATGCGCTAAGCCTTTTACCCCAGAAATAGATGTTAAAGGCGCTTACACATCTAAGGGCAATGACAACGAATGGGGCGCAAAATATGCCACAACCCTATCTGCTATGATGGCAAACGATTTCAATGTCATTGAAGAGCATTATGATAGAGCTGTGCAAACCGAATATGCAGGTTCGCAGTCTGGCATTTCTCATGCATCTGTCGATGCTTTTTGGCTTGGGCTTCGCGCCTCTTTTCCAAATGCTAAATTCACCATTCATCATCAAATTGGTTTAGATGGCGATATGCTGCCGCCTCGTGCGGCTATTCGTTGGTCGCTAGATGGTGTGCATGATGGGTGGGGAACCTTTGGCAAGCCTACTGGCGCTAAGGTGCATGTTATGGGCATTAGCCATGCAGAATATGGTCCTTTTGGCAAAGACGGCGCTTCTATTCGTAAAGAGTTTGCCCTTTATGATGAAGTGGCCATATGGAAACAAATTTTGATGCAAAGCAAAGGTTGATCCAATGTCAATTACACAACAAGAAATGGAACAGCGAATTGTTCGTTATGGCAAATTAAAGCCTTGTAAGACTGCCTTCATTGATGCGCACACACCCGGCTCTGACCAAAAAGAAAACTTCACGATTATTGGTGGCGGTGTTTCTGAAAGCCCCGACCAGCATGTTCACATAAAAGAAACACCGGGCTTTAATATTGGCGCAGCTGGACAGCCGCCAAAATGCAGAAACTCGCTTCATATACACACCACTGCAGAAGTGTTTTTTGTTCTTAAAGGCAAATGGCGTTTCTTTTGGGGGCGCTATGGCACTGCAGGCGAAGTTGTTTTGAATGAAGGCGATATAATCAACATTCCAACGGGCATTTTTAGAGGCTTTGAAAACATTGGTAATGACTATGGAATGATCATGGCCATACTTGGCGGAGATGATGCAGGTGGTGGTGTTGATTGGGCACCACAAGTGATTGAAGATGACAGCGAGCACGGCCTTATTTTGGGCGAAAACGGCAAGCTGTATGACACCAAAAAAGGCCAATCACTGCCTGCTGACATTCAGTCTATGCCTCTTATGAGCGAGGAAGCGCTTTCAAAAATACCAGAACCAAGCACAACAGATGTAGTGCCAAAATTTGTAGCGCGATATTGGGATTTAATGGCGTTATCTGACAATCAGCCTGTTAAGGTTATTGGCGATGGCGCTATACTTCAAGACAGGCCTGGCTTTGATGTTGAACTGCTTTCACGCGGCTCTATTTGTAATGAAAGCTATAAAATAGATGCGCATGAAATAATTATGATTATGCGCGGTCATTGGAAGCTGAAATGGGATGGTGGCACTAGCATTTTGGCGCCCGGCGATACATGCGCGGTTCCACCAAATTTAGCACATAGTTTAGAGCCCTCGATGAGCGGCGAAGCCAGCCTTTATAGAATTATGAGTAATGATGATCCTGCAGGTCTGACACAATCTGCTT
>JBGCEA010000183.1:0-4036 GCA_045105915.1 Nitratireductor sp. | reverse complement strand
GCGCTAATCTCTTGTGATGTCATTTCCATTGCAATGTCTTCACGGTTTGCTTTAGCGCGCTCAAGGCCGCGATATGCTGCCAAGTTAAACCATTTATGCGCTGCAACTTTGTCAAACTCACCATTGCGGCCTGATGCATACATAAGACCTAATTCATACATTACTTCGCTATTGCCGCTTGCCGCCATGTCTGCAAAGTTTGCTTCATTTACTTGAAACCGTGCCATTCTTTATCCCTACTTCAACTGTGCCTACCTTGTGGTAGATCTGATTAAATTCCCTGTTTAACGCTTCAGAGCTTATGCTTCTTTTTACGTTTTTTGTTTTGGGCTGGTTAAATCCTGCCTCGTTTTGTTGAAGCTAATTTGACATCTGGAATTCAATATTTTGCTAAATGAAATGCTTAATCAAACACAAATGAAAGTTTACCAAGATGTAAAATTCATCTTTGATTCATCTACACAAGTCAATAAAATCAATTAGTTACAGAGATTTTCATTAAAATTTTACTTTTCAATTTCAAGCATTTGGTAACCTTTAAATCCGTTAAGGATTAGAAAGTGCATAAAATTTGAATTAATTGGTTTGATTTATTTAGGCAAACACCCGAGCGCGGCCAGCACTATGCTTTGGCTTTCATCTGCACGCGTGAGTTATGACTAGCTTGGGCAAGCTTTGCAGCATTATGAACCCAATATGAACACAGCAATCAGCTTTCATTCAACTCGCATATGCCAAAAGGAGGTATATGGAGAAAAGAAAATGAGCTTTATTTATCGTAGATTTTTTATTGTTGGTTTGTTTATTGCAGCTTTTGCGGGTGTAACAGCCAATATTATTGTGCATACCAAAACGCAAAGGTCTAATTTCACCTATTGGAACAATACACCTTTTAATGATGTCTATAATAATGGCGTGCCAAAAGGTCTGCCATATGGTTGGCAACAAAAACGCGTGCAAAATGATGCGCCAGAGCGTTGTATAAAAGACGAATTGTGTTTTTCAGTGTTTCGTCAATTTGCAACATATGGCTGATATTTCTCTAGCACTTTTTAAAAAAATCATTATCCTAAGGTATGACTAAAGAATCAAAGACAGCTCAAGAGAGCATGCAAAGCGTTTCCATAAGTGACTTGAAAATCGTTTCGCCCCAATATCCTGCATCACAAAATTTTTCGAACGCCAAAGAGGCTGTTCAGTTTTTGCAAGAAATCTATGCCATTAGTACCTCGTTTTTAAGAGAAGGCTTTCAGGGCCTGTTAAATGGCGAACCCGCAAATAAACGCTACAGAGCGTATTATCCAAAAATTACTATCACCACGAACAGTTATGCAAAGGTAGATTCGCGCTTGCCATATGGGCATGTTGCGGGTCCTGGCACCTATAATTGTACCGTTACAAACCCAGACTTGTTTGCGCGTTATTTAGAAAACCAAATTAGCTTGCTGATTTCAAACCATGGCGTTGATGTAAATATCAGTCTATCCGACCAGCCCATTCCGTTGCACTTTGCATTTAGTGAAGGCGAGCATGTAGATGGTGCGATTAACACAATTTTAGATCGTCCCTTGCGCGATTATTTTGATGCGCCAGATTTATCAGCAACTGATGATAAAATTGCCAATGGAAATTTAGAATTTAAAGAGGGCGAGGCCATGCCGCTTGCGCCCTTTACTGCGCCGCGGGTTGATTATTCTTTGCAGCGTTTAGCGCATTATACTGCAACCAGCGCTAAGCATTTTCAAAGCTTCGTGCTTTTTACCAATTACCAATTTTATATTGACGGCTTTATCAATTATGCCAAAGAACAACTGGCAGACAAAGACAGCGGATATGTATCGCTAGTAGAGCCTGGCAACTATACAACGCATAATGGCTCTGATGTTGGTGAAGGCCAACGCCCACCACGCAATCCACAAATGCCGGCCTACCACTTAAAACGGGCAGACAATACTGGCATTACCATGGTCAACATTGGTGTTGGCCCTTCTAACGCTAAAACCATGACAGACCACATTGCCGTGTTACGACCAAATGCATGGCTTATGCTTGGTCATTGTGCTGGCCTTAGAAATACGCAATCGCTTGGCGATTATGTTTTGGCGCATGCATATGTGCGCGAAGACAATGTGCTGAACGATGATTTGCCAACTTGGATACCCATACCAGCGCTGGCTGAAGTTCAAATTGCTTTAGAGCAAGCGGTTGCAGAAGTAACAGGCCTTAAAGGATATGAACTTAAGAGCATTATGCGTACGGGCACTGTGGCAACTATTGATAATAGAAATTGGGAATTGCGAGATCAGTCTGGGCCTGTGCATAGATTGTCTCAATCGCGCGCAATTGGGTTGGATATGGAATCTGCAACCATTGCTGCAAATGGTTATCGCTTTAGGGTGCCTTATGGCACTTTGCTTTGCGTGTCTGATAAGCCGTTACATGGCGAATTGAAATTGCCGGGCATGGCAACAGATTTTTACAATCGTCAGGTGGGGCAGCATTTATTTATTGGTATTAAAGCCATGGAAAAATTGCGTGATATGCCAAATGAAAAGCTGCACTCTCGTAAGTTACGCGCCTTTGATGAGACAGCATTTCAATAAGGCTGGATATAGTCAGACGGGTTAAAATATTTTAACGGGCAAACCTAGCTATGCGAAATCTGCTTAAACAATTTTTAAGTTCAAAATACGTTTTGCCGCTTACGCGCGTTGCGTGCGCTGGGCTATTGCTGGCTATTGGTTTGAGTTTTTTAAATTCTGTTCACCCAGCTTTTGATACGATTGCAAATTTTCGTGTTCATATGGCATGGGTTTGCGCAGCCGCATTTATATTTTGGTTATTGCTCAAAAATTTTAACAATGCTGCAATTATGCTTTTTGTGGGCATAGCCAGTGCTGGCTCTAGCGTGAGCGGTATTTATAACCCATTTAACAAAGAGAGCGCAGAGGCGCCAAACACCTATTCGTTAATTCATTACAATGTGAAATATAACAACACACAGCGCAATAAAGTGCTGGAAATGCTTTTGCGTGAAGACCCTGATATTTTTACAGGTGTTGAAATAAACAATCTCTGGTCTGATGCTGTTTATCGTCTTTCTAAAAAATATGCGCATGTTTTTCATTGCCCCGAATGGGGCAGCAGAGGTGGCGGGTATATTTTTTCTAAGTTTCCCTTCACCAACAAACAGCCTTATTGCCACGAATTTGCGGCACTTGGCGTACAAGAAGTTATGATAGAGGGGTTGCCTGTTTCTATTGGCGCGGCGCATTTGCGCTGGCCTTGGCCTGCCAGCCAACCAGAGCAACTTATTGCGCTGACACCCTATTTAAACACGCTAGAGCCAGATGCGCTGATTGCAGGTGATTTTAATGCAGCCACTTGGACGCATGCCATGAAGACCTTTGCTAAACAAGGCGAACTAGAAATCGTAAGCGGTGTTGGTGGCACATGGACATTTGATGGCTGGCTAAGTTTTTTAGCGCCCGTATTTGGCCTGCCTATCGATAATGTTTTGCATAAGGGGCGCGTAAAAATATTGAGCGCAAAAACTTTAAAGACAAATGGCTCTGACCATTTGCCTATTAAAGTTGTTTTTTCTATTCAAAAATAGCTGCATAAATTAGCCCTCAAATAGGGCTAATCGCGCTACTGTGTAAGCTTACATTTCGCTATATACTGGGCCCTCGCCACCTTGAGGCGGTGTCCAATTAATGTTTTGGTTCGGGTCTTTAATATCGCATGTTTTGCAATGCACGCAGTTTTGAAAATTCACGACAAACTTCGCGCCCTCAGAATTGCCTTCACCATTTATGATGGCATTGCCATCTTTATCTATCCACTCATAAACACCCGCTGGGCAGTAACGAGATGCAGGACCTGCAAATTGCTTTAGTTCTGAATTGGTTTGAAGTACCAAGTCTTTTACATGCAAATGCGCTGGCTGTTCTTCGCTATGATTTGTGTTGGATAAAAACACAGATGAAAGACGGTCAAATGTGAGTTTTCCATCTGGTTTTGGATAATCAATTTT
>JBGCEA010000182.1:0-5434 GCA_045105915.1 Nitratireductor sp. | reverse complement strand
TATAGTGTGTTTCTGCTTCTACTAAGGCTGCATTTAAAAACTGCAAACAGTCTTGCGAAGGAAGGGCGCTCATAAATAACCCATCTGGTTTTAAGGCTTTATTGATTTGCGAAAATGCGCCTGGCAAATCATTCATCCAATGCAAATCAAAAATCGAGATGATTAAATCATAGTTGTTTGGCTCAAGATATAAATTCTCGCTGTGCTCTATGGTTTCCTCTTGGCCATTTGGAAAACTTAAAATTGAGAACTTGCCAACAATGTTTTGCGCATTTTCTTCAAAGGTTTGTTTTAGTTTTTCTGCGTAGACCCCATCAAAAAGCAAAGCGACATTTTCAAATTGTCTATTTGTCACAGATAGTCGATCGCAAATAATTTCTGCAGCTTCTTGGTGCAAAAAATAGCTGTCTATTTGGTTTCTAGCTTTTGCGCGCTCGCGTGCGCTTTTTAGCTTATTGGGATCGAAAATAACATTTTGCATGCGCCTGAGATAACGCACTGCATATTGATTTGAAAGCCATTGAGGAAGAAAAGAGTCGATTTTATACGTTAAATCTCATAGCCTTTGGCAGAACTTTGGGGTGTCTATTGAGTTTGGTGTTTTGTGATGCGTGTGCGTTCTCAAAAAATGATGGAGCAAGTAAGCCATAGTGTGCAGGACGCGCTTAAGCACGGCTTTTATGCATTACGCGATTTAGTGGTGCCGCCTACTTGTTTGATGTGCGATACCTTGGTGTACGAATCTGGAGGATGTTGCACAGAGTGCTGGCGCAAAACGCGTTTTATTTCTCGGCCGTTTTGTGAGGTTTATGGCACGCCATTTTCCTATGATTTGGGCGAAGGCGCTTTAAGCGCCGATGCTATTGCAAATCCGCCTGCTTTTCGCAAAGTACGCTCTGCCGTATTTTATGATGAGGCGATCATAAGTTTAGTTTCTGGATTGAAATATTCTGATCGACTTGATTTAGCGCCATGGATGGCAAATTGGATGTTGCGAGCTGGGCGCGAATCTTTTCAAGAAAATCCAATTATCATTCCAATTCCTCTTTATAAAACACGTTTGTTGGCGCGTAAGTTTAACCAAGCAGCAGAATTGGCGCGCAACATCGGCAAAAAAAAGAAGTTAGAATATGCACCGCATTTATTGGTTCGTTTAAAAAAGACCAAGCAGCAAGTGGGGCTAAGCCGAGAAGAGCGCCTAAACAATATGGTTGGTGCATTTAAGGTGCCAAAAGAGTTGGCTGTGCAGCTTAAAGGGCGATCAATTTTGCTCGTTGATGATGTTTATACCACAGGAGCCACGGTAAGCGCGGCAACACATGCGTTGCAAAAAGCGGGTAGTGGGCCTGTAGATGTGCTAACTTTTGCAAGAGTTGAAACCTTCATAGAATAACCCTATATCGTTGCTAGATATTGTTTAGAAATGGATTCATTTAAAATGGCAGAAGTTGTTGTTTACACAAGATCACTTTGTGGGTTTTGTAGTGCTGTTAAAAATTTGCTGAATATGAAAAACGTGACCTTTAAAGAGCTTGATGGCACGTATGATACTAAAATTCGTCAAGAAATGATGGATCGTTCGGGTCGCACGACTTTCCCTCAAGTTTTTGTTGATGGAAAGCACATAGGGGATTGCGATGAGGTGCACAGCTTAGATGATGCTGGCAAGTTAGACGCACTGCTTGCCTAGATTTAATGTTGGTTGGTGATTTATGGGTGTTTTGAGTGTAGCGCTGATTCAAATGCGTTCTTGCGCAAATGAAAATGAAAATTTTCTAGCTCTAGAACAGCTTGTGCGTGATAGCGCTAAACAAGGGGCGTATTATATTCAAACACCTGAAATGACAGGCATTGTTGAAAAAAACCCACGCAAACTTTTAAACGCTATTGGCGCACAGCAAAACAATGCATTTTTTAATAAGTGCTCTAATTTAGCAAAAGAGTTGGGTGTTTGGCTTCATATTGGCTCGAATGCCGTATTGGCTGGTGATGATAAATGTTTCAATCGCGCTTGCTTGTTTTCGCCTATGGGCGAGCCAGTTTGTATCTATGATAAAATACATATGTTTGATGCGAATTTAGGCGCGGGCAATGTGTGGAAAGAATCTGCCAGATATATTGGCGGCAATAGAAGCGTTGTTGCGAATATTGAAGCCTGCGACATTGGTTTAGCTATTTGCTATGATTTGCGATTTCCGCAATTGTTTAGACAGCAAGCTAAGATGGGGGCAAAAATTTTGACTTGCCCAGCGGCTTTTACAAAGCCAAGCGGTGAGGCGCACTGGGAAATATTGCTGCGAGCAAGAGCCATTGAAAATGGCGCATTTATGTTAGCTGCTGCCCAAGGCGGTGTTCACGAAGATGGGCGCGAGACGTATGGGCACTCTATGGTTGTTGACCCGTGGGGCAAAATTGTTGCTCAATTAGAACATAATGAACCAGGATTATTGGTGTGCGACATAGATTTGGAAGAAGTTGAAGAAGCGCGTAGAAAAATTCCTGTCCTTGAAAATGAGAAAAAATTCTCGCTTACAAATATATCAAAATAGTATTTAATGATTTTTGTATTTCACCTTTTGTTTAAGCGCACATTAGAAGGAGCCTTTGTTAATGATTAAATATTCTTTGGGCTGCGATAATGAGCACGAATTTGAGGGCTGGTTTGGTTCTGGTGAAGAGTTTGTTCGCCTTCAAAAAAAGGGGCTTGTTGATTGCCCAGTTTGTGGAAGTGTAAAGGTTGAAAAGCTGCTTATGTCGCCTTCAATTCCTAAAAAATCGAACACAAAAGCAGATGTAGAAAATGCATCGCCAAAAATAGAAAATCATATTGAGAAGCCGCCTAGTGAAATAGTGCCAAGTGCACCAACGCCGCCAACAGCCAAAACTACAAACCAAGCGGCCGTGGCAAAACCGAGCCTGCCAGAAATGTCACCTCAACTTACTGAAGTGCATGAAGAGATGCTTGAAAAGGTGCGCGAATTTAAAAAGCATGTTGTTGCAAACTCTGAGGACGTGGGTGAAAACTTTGTTGAAGAAGCGCGCAAAATACATTTTGGCGAATCTGAAAAACGCGGCATTTATGGCAAAGCAAATATAGAAGAAGCTACAGAACTCGTGGAAGAGGGCGTTGAGATTGTAGCTCTGCCTGACTTACCAGAAGACAGAAACTGAGTTCGACAAATTACAGCCAATTAAAATTCAACTTGCAATCCATCAATCAACCTACTTAAAGAGGTTTGGAAATTGTAGAATTTAAAAAGGATTTTTTGATGCGTTGGCTAAAATTACTGATTACACATTTAATTGCACTTGCGGTTGGCTTTGCGCTTGGCGTTTATTTATTACCAATTTTGATCGCACCAGCAAGCGTTGACAGAGGCATGCTTGAGAGCTCGGCTAAAGCTGCTCAATATAGTGGTGAATTTAAACGCGATTTAAAAGGTAGCGATTTTTTACATTGGGGTGAGGGCAGCGTAAGTGTTGGCGCTCAAAAGATTGTGCACCAAGGTAAATTGGCACCAGGCCCTGATTACAAATTATATTTAGTGAAAAGCTTTGTTGAAGACGAGGCTGAGTTTTTAAAGGTTAAAGACGCATCGCAATATATTGGTGATGTAAAAACCTTTGATGGCGTTATTTTAGATGTACCAGCAGGTGTTGATATTGAGCAATATTCAACTGTTCTTATTTGGTGCGAGACCTTTGGCGAGTTTATTACAGCCGCTAAATACAAATAGTCATAACACTTGATTAGCCACGCAATTGGTGTGGCTAATCAGCTTGCAATAGAGCTAAACGCGCTTTGCTAAAAGCATGTAGTTTACATCCATGTCTTTGCTCTTATTCCAACGATCTGTAATTGGATTATAAAACACACCCGTTTGGTCAATCACTTCCACATTTTGTTTTGCAAGCGGCTCTGAAATTTCTTCTGGCTTAACCAGCTTTTCATATTCGTGTGTGCCTTTTGGCAGCCAGCGTAACACTTGCTCAGCCATAAAAATTGCAAGTGCTCGTGCTTTTGGTGTTCGGTTTATTGTTGCAACAAACATAAGGCCATTTGGTTTTACCATTTTTGCACATGAGGTGATGAACAAATCGACATCTGCTACGTGCTCAACAACTTCCATGTTTAAAATCACATCAAATTTTTCGCCGCTTGCTTCTAAGGCCTCAGAGGTTGTCGCTCTATAATCGATTTCTAAATCTGATTGCTTGGCGTGTATTTTAGCAACTTCTATATTTGTTTCGCTTGCATCTGCGCCCACTATTGTTGCACCCATGCGTGCCATTGGTTCGCTCAACAAGCCGCCGCCACACCCAATGTCTAAAAAACGTAACCCTTTAAAGGCTTTTGGGTCTTTTATATCGCGCCCAAAATGTTCGCACACTTGCTCTTTTATATATTGCAATCTTACGGGGTTAAACTTGTGAAGTGGCTTGAACTTGCCTGTTGCGCTCCACCATTCATCTGCAATGGCTGAAAAGCGATCTACATCTGCTTGATCAATTGTAGACTTGTTTGCTGACTTGTTTTTGGGCTTGCTCATGTTGTTTTGTGCTCCATAACGCTCTTTACCAAAATCGTGCGCAATTGGGCATAAGTCAAGCGCGGCAAAGTGGCTCTATATCTATAAGTCTCATTAAATAGCACCCTTGCAAGAAAGGCATAGATTCAGTATGGAAGCGCGTCCGCTCTAAAATCTCTATTTAGAGTGTTTTATTATATTTAAAAACCTTAAGCTAAGGACGAGAAATTATGGCACGCATTGTGCTTAAATTTGGTGGCACTTCTGTTGCGGATATGGATCGTATTCGTAATGTTGCACGTCATGTGAAACGCGAATATGACGCTGGCAATGAAGTTGCGGTGGTTGTTTCTGCTATGTCTGGCAAAACCAATGAATTGGTTGGTTGGGCAAAAGAAGCCTCGCCTATGCATGATGCACGCGAATATGATGCAATTGTTGCCTCTGGTGAACAAGTAACGGCAGGTTTGCTGGCTATAACGCTGCAGGGCATGGGTGTAGATGCGCGTTCTTGGCTTGGATGGCAAATTCCAATTTTGACCAATAATGCACATGGTGCGGCGCGTATTGAAGACATTGATGCCAGCGAAATTGTTAAACGCTTTGGTGGCGATAGCGGAAATGGTCAAGTTGCTGTTGTGGCTGGTTTTCAGGGCATTGGCCCAGATAATCGCATTGCAACATTGGGGCGCGGCGGCTCTGATACAAGTGCTGTTGCTATAGCGGCCGCTATAAATGCAGATCGCTGTGATATTTATACAGATGTTGATGGCGTTTATACAACAGACCCAAGAATGGCGCCAAAAGCAACGCGCCTTGATAAGGTTTCGTTTGAAGAAATGCTTGAAATGGCTTCTTTGGGTGCAAAAGTGTTGCAGGTGCGCTCTGTTGAATTGGCAATGGTG
>JBGCEA010000181.1:0-4545 GCA_045105915.1 Nitratireductor sp. | reverse complement strand
TCTTGAATAGGGGTAGGTTGCGTATAACCAGAAGCCTCAACAGCTTTAAGTACCTTTTTACTAAGGCCTAAATCTTCAAATGACATGTTTTGAATAAGTTCTTTCTACTTCGCAATTAAAACTCAATTGCGCTAAAGTTATCGACCATACCAAATTTAATCTTAACATGATAACGGCCAAAGGCGCTGCATCTATTGTGGGCGCTGCATCTAAACTGAGAGTTTCTTAAGTTTTTTAGAGCAGGAAGTCAAGCTCAGAGGCTTGTAGACGGTGTTTTCACGAGGGTGAATCAACTGTAAAGCCGGTGGCCATTAGCAGCAGTGTCTATTTTCAGCGCTCGTGCGCGCTTGGGAAAAGCAATCGATAGAACCTTGCTGTATGGCACAGGTGGTATCGCTTGGCTCAGAGGTTCGTATAAAATACTAGGACAGAACTTTGATGACAGCATAACAGGTTGGGTAGCTGGTGCTGGCGTTGAGCATAAATATGCGCTTGATATTGATACAATAAGCATTGGTGTTGGTTAAAAAAACTAGCAATTACTGCTTTTCTAGAAGTGTTTTAAAATGCACATATAAAGACAGATGAAGTGCGCTAGCACTTGATACTTATCCTTTTGCCTATATGCTTAAAACATTACCAAGCATAAGGGATGAAATTGAAATCATGAGAGCCATACTATTTGCATCTTTGCTAATTTTTAGTTTTGCCCAAAGTGGGCTTGCTAAAACCTGCAACGACGATTTTTTAAAGTCTTATGCTGTAACAGATGAGACTGTATTCAAACCTATGCGTGCTCAAATGAGCACGAAAATGAGCAATGGTATGGAAATGGAATCTATTATTTTAAGTGTCTCGAAAGATCATATGATGACACAAACGATTTCGCCCCCAACACCATGGACACTCATTTATGATGGTTCAATTTTCATCTCAAGTGATAAGGGTAAGGCTTGGACAAAAATAAGCACCATGCCAAAACAAGTCTTAGATGAAAAAGCGCTGGCAGCTAAAGCAGAAGCAATTAAAAAAATTGGCAATGAAGTTTGCGAGAGCGTAAATTTAGACGGCAAACAATATACAAAAATTAGCGCAGATCTCGACACCAGCCAAAGCGCATCAAGCAAAACCAATGTGGCATATTATATTGAAGAAGAAAGCCAAGAGGTGACGATAATAGAAACCAAGGTAGAAACTGGCGGTGTTACTCAACTAATTACACAACGCATAGAATATGACGCAAGTCTAACCCTACCAATGCCAAAATAGGTTAGGCAAGTAGCAGGGCGCGGCTCTGTATCTTGCAGCACGGCATCTTTATCACAGCCTCACAGGCTTAAACGTCTAGCAATTCATCCTGTGCAAATTCTGCGCTTTCTTGAATGAATTTAAAGCGCGCTTCTGGCTTATTGCCCATAAGCTGATCGACACGTTTTCGCGTGTCATTTTCAGCGCTTTCAGCCACTTCAACACGCAACAATGTACGCTTATTTGGATCCATCGTTGTTTCTTTAAGTTGCGCTGGCATCATTTCGCCAAGGCCCTTAAAGCGCGTTACATCTACTTTGCCTTTGCCCTTAAAATCATTCTCCATCAACGCATCCTTATGCGCATCATCTTTGGCATAAATGGTTTTAGAACCTTGCGTTAGCTTATAAAGCGGGGGAATGGCCAAGAACAAATGTCCATTTCGAATGATATCAGGCATTTCTTGATAGAAAAATGTAATTAGAAGCGAAGCAATATGCGCGCCATCTACATCGGCATCGGTCATTATAATTACACGCTCATAGCGCAAATCTTCATCTCTATATTTAGAGCGCGTGCCAGCGCCAAGTGCTTGAATAAGATCTGAAATTTGTTGGTTTGCTGCAAGCTTTTCACGACCAGCAGATGCCACATTCAAGATTTTACCACGAAGGGGCAAAATTGCCTGTGTTGCTCTATTGCGTCCTTGCTTTGCAGAACCACCCGCAGAATCACCCTCCACAATAAACAATTCAGTATCGCCAGCTTTTGATGAGCAGTCGGCCAATTTGCCAGGAAGGCGCAAACGGTTAGTTGCACCTTTGCGGTTTACTTCTTTTTCTTTGCGCCGTCTCATGCGCTCTTCGGCGCGATCAATCACCCATTCAAGCAGTTTAGAGGCTTGCTGAGGAGAGGCGGCTAACCAGTGATCAAATGGATCACGAATAGCAGCCTCAACAATGCGCTGCGCTTCTACGGTTGCAAGTTTGTCTTTGGTTTGTCCCACAAATTCTGGTTCACGAATAAACACAGAAAGCATAGCCGCCGCAGAGGTCATCACATCGTCTGTTGTGATAATCGATACTTTTTTAACGCCCGTCATTTCGCCATAAGCTTTTAGGCCGCGCGTAATTGCAATTCTAAATCCCGCTTCATGCGTGCCGCCATTGGCCGTTGGAATGGTGTTACAATATGAGTTTACGAACCCATCATCACCATGCCAAGCAATTGCCCATTCTAGCGAACCGTTTTTGCCAGTGTTTTCAGACTTGCCAGAAAAAGGTTGTGCTGTCACACGGTGCTGCTTGCCCATAGAGGCTTCAAGATAATCTTTCAAACCGCCCGGAAAATGAAATGTTGCCTTTTCTTCAGCTTCGCCTTTTTCGCTAATCAAAGACTTATCGCATGTCCATCTAATTTCTACGCCGCCAAACAAATAGGCTTTCGAGCGCGCCATTTTAAACAAACGATTTGGATCAAATTTACAACCCTTACCAAAAATCTGATCATCTGGCTTAAAACTTACCTTTGTGCCGCGTCTATTGTGCACATCGCCAGCTTCTTTAAGGCCATATTTTGGAGCGCCTCGCTCAAACTCTTGAATGTATAATTTCTTGTTGCGCGCAACTTCTACAATCACATGTTCAGATAAAGCGTTTACAACCGAAATACCAACGCCGTGCAAACCACCTGATGTCTCATAAGCCTTGCCATCAAATTTACCACCCGCATGCAAAGTGGTCATCACCACTTCAACAGTCGATTTATCTTTAAATTTTGGGTGCGCTTCTACAGGAATGCCGCGCCCATTATCGGTAATCGATAAATAGCCTTCAGCATTTAACTCAACTTCAATCCAACTCGCATGGCCAGCAACAGCCTCATCCATAGAGTTATCAATAACTTCGGCAAATAAGTGGTGCATGGCTTTTTCATCGGTACCACCAATATACATGCCAGGGCGCATTCTAACGGGCTCCAAACCCTCAAGAACATCAATCGCATCTGCGCCATAATCGTCTTCTGCGCCAGCTTTAGAAGGGGCGGCTTTTTTTGCGGGTGCTTTGCCAGCGCTTTTAGGGGCGGCTTTTGAAGGTGCGCTTACCTTTGCTTTGGCGCTGGCTTCATTGCTTTTTGAGCCAGCATTCATTGCACCGCCAAATAGATCGTCTTCGCTATTCATAGTTGTGTCGCATCCACTTATTTCGAATCATTAAACAATAATAACGAGGCGAGATTCTAAAAGCGAGATATGAGATAAATTTTCGCAAATATTTACAGCTAATAAAAAGCGCCGCATCTCAATTGTTTGAAATGCAGCGCTAAAGTTTATTTATAGACTTGTTTATATGGTTGTTCAAATTCTGCTGTTGAGCGTGAAGCTACTATCTAACGACACAAAAGTGGTTCAAACCATCATAGCCAAGATACGTGCCTGTTGTAGGGTTAAAGCTACGAAACTTTGATTTGCAATAACTAAACCATTCTTGGCTCCACGGCTCATAAGATGCTTTTGCAACTTCGTCTTCATAGCGAATAACCTTAGGGCCATCATCAATTTTAGTTTGAGGGCTCGTATAAATAGGGTCTTGGCGCACCGTGTTCAAAGAACGTCTTTCAACATATTGAGGTGCTAGATTGGTTGGTTCATTATAATATGGGTTACCCAAATCTATGGGTTGGCGGTAAACTTGGCCATTATACTGGGGGTTATGATAGGTATTGTTGTAATTTGGATCTACATAAACAGGCTGTTGCTGCGTGTAGCGGTGCTGCTTAGCTTTAGCCGCTTCACCAACAATAAGAGCGCCAATCGCAAAGCCCAAAATACCAGCTACTAATTTGTCGCCTTTACTAGAGCGTTTGCTAGAGTGCTTTTTGTGATGTTTTTTACGTTTATGGCGGGCAATTTTGCCGTGATGGTGTTTTTCAAAGCGTTTGCCATGGCGCAAATCATGCGCACTAGCGCTGGACACAGGCATAAGCGTGCTAGAGATTAAAACAGATGACAAAAGCACAGCCATAGCGCTTTTAGAGTTGATTTGAACTTTGTTTAAAAGATTTGAAAATTGCATCTTTGGTTCCTCTCAAAAATTGTTGAAAGCCTTAAGAGTTAAATTCATGCTTTAAGGCTGGCTTGAATACACAATGCAATATTTAACCTGAACGAAATCTGAATGGGATATTCACAATTTTGCCTCTATTCACCAGACGTGAATCTGATAAGTATGCGATATGACAAATAAGAATAAAGCTAAGAACATGGATCAAAAAAACACACTTCGAATTGCCATTGCT
>JBGCEA010000180.1:0-9194 GCA_045105915.1 Nitratireductor sp. | reverse complement strand
TTGTGCGCTGTCTGCCTGTATGCATTAAAACACAGCCGGCTTTAAGCGCATTTATTGTGCTCGCCATTTTGGGATCAAATTGAAGACCCCAAACATCATTTACGATATGAGCGCCTTTTTTAATGGCAAGTTTTGCAGTTGAGGCTTTGTAAGTATCGATTGAAATAATGCATTCGCTTATATCACTTAGCGCTTCGATGATGGGTAGAACGCGTTTTTGCTCTTCTTTGGCTGAAACGTTAGCGGCATCTGGGCGTGTAGATTCGCCCCCAACATCAATAATTTGTGCGCCTTGGCGCAGCATCTTTTTGGCCTGCTTTATGGCTTTATCAATTTCATCATATTTTCCGCCATCAGAAAAGCTATCAGGCGTTACATTTAAGATGCCCATAACAACGGCTTTGGGGCCAACCGTAAGCGTGCGCCCATGCGCTAAGTGCCATATAAATGGCTCGAACGGTAAATAGCTATTTGTAACTTTTGAAGGCATGGGTGTTCTCAATTGGTTTTAAGAACTCATACGCTTTATTGCTCTTATGCGCTACCTGTGATTTTTTTCACTAACCAAAAATACATTGGATAAGGCAATAAATTCACCGCTTTTAACATATAGGTAAAGCGTCTTGGCAGTGTAATTTCAAAGCCATTGCTTTTCATTTTATCAACAATGCGTTTTGCTGCTTTTTCTACTGGCATAATAAAAGGCATTGGAAAATCGTTTTGCTCAGTTAGTGGTGTTTTTACAAATCCTGGCGTTACGATTTGTATTTTGATATTTTGACTATCTAAATCAAACTTCAAACATTCTGCCATATTGATGAGAGCTGCTTTTGATGCACCATAAGAAGCCGCCTTTATAAGGCCGCCATAGCCCGTAACAGACGACACAATAACAACTTGACCATAACCTTGTGTGTGAAACTCGGCGAGTGCTGGCACAAGGCAATTTGTAACGCCTGTGAAGTTTACATTCATGGTTGTGTTAAAGTTTTTTGTGCTTAGTTCATTCGCTCTTATTGGAAGATAAGTTGCTGCGTTTAATATAACACCAGCCAAAGCGCCCTCTTTAGACAAAATGCTCTCATGAGCCTTTATGCAGGCCTTTTCATCTGTCACATCTAAGGGCAGAGATATGAACTCTCCGCTATAGCCTTTAGCCGTAATTTGACTTTCTAGTGCTTTTAATTTGTCTTTTGATCTAGCTGATGCGTAGACACTAAATCCCTCTTGTACTAGCTCTTGTGCAAGCTGTGCGCCAATGCCAGAACTTGCGCCAGTTATCCATATTGCCCCATCACTTGGCTTTGCCGTGTATAATTTCATTACGAAAAATTGCCTTTAACATTTGAGCGCAAGCGCTGTATTTAAATGTTTATACGTCGTTTGAATGCTTTTGGATCTAAAAGTTGAGATTTTTTCTATTTTTTGTGAACCGATGCTATGATGAGTACGTATAACATTTTGATTGCACAAGGTTTTATGCAAACACTTATGCAAACACCATGGTGGGGCAAACTGGTAAGCGATGCTTACTATAAGAAGGCAACGAAAGACATTTATGAAGAAAATAGCAGTAATTGGTGCTGGCATTACGGGCAATGCAGCAGCTTGGGTTCTTTCGAAAACGCATGATGTTACACTCTATGAAGGTCGCTCGCGCCTTGGCGGGCACTCTGCCACTGTTTCTATCGAGCATAGTGGACAACAGATGAATGTTGATACGGGCTTTATTGTTTATAACGAGCATAATTACCCTTTATTGACCCAATTGTTTGACCACTTACAAGTTGAAACACAAAAAAGCGATATGAGCTTTGGCGTGTCTATTGATGATGGTAAAATGGAATGGTCTGGCCAAGGTTTTGGCGCGGTATTTGCACAGCGCAAAAACCTATTTTCACCTGGCTTTATATCTATGCTGCGTGAGATTTTTAAGTTTAATGCATTTTGCAAAGAAGATTTAAAATCTGGCGCACTATGTGGGCATACTTTTGAAGAATATTTAAAACATCGTAATATTTCTGATCGTTTGACCCAAGACTACCTTTTGCCGATGACAGCGGCTATTTGGTCTACCCCTGCTGCGCGAATGTTAGATTTTCCAGCCGAAAGCTTGGTGCGGTTCATGGATAATCATAGATTGATCCATAACAAAGCAGAGCGCCCTAAATGGCGCACTGTAACGGGTGGTAGTAAAAACTACGTATCCAAATTAATGAGCGACTATGAAGGCAGCTTTAAAATTAACAGTGAAGTTGTGAGTGTGCAGCCAATTAAAACTGGCCCGCATAACGGCAAAGTTGAAGTTAAAACAAAAGATGGTGCTATGCAGCACTATGATGAGGTTGTTATGGCAACCCATAGTGACCAGTCTTTAAAAATGTTGGCAAGCCCTACTATCTTAGAACAAGAAATACTTGGTGCTATAGGATATAAGCCCAACAAAGTATATTTGCACAATGACGCAAGGCTTATGCCCAAAAGACGCGCTGCTTGGTCTGCTTGGAACTATCTTGGCAATAGAGTAAGCAACTCTCAAAATTCGAGTGATCGTGAGAGCGCTCAAAATGGCGGCTCAGAAATATCACTCACCTATTGGATGAACCGTTTACAAAATTTAGACCCATCTCGCGAAGTGTTTGTGACACTAAACCCAGCAAAAATGCCAAAAGAAGAAAGCATTTTTGGTGAATATGAATATTCGCACCCTCAATTTTGTTCAAATGCACTTATTGCCCAAAAAAGGCTGAATGAAATTCAAGGAAAGCATAATATATGGTATTGTGGTGCATGGACACGTTATGGTTTTCATGAGGATGGGCTTATGTCTGGCTTAAATGTTGCAAATTCGCTGGGCGCTTATGCGCCTTGGCAAAAGGCTGAGAAGAATAGCTTTTCGCTTAATTTTTCTAAAAGCGCACAACCTCATGACGCGCAAAAAGTATAGCCAAAAGTTAGATGAAAAAAATAGAGCAAATACAAGAAAAGCCAAATGATGCGCCCATCAGCATTTATAATGGCAAGGTAATGCATGCGAGGCTAAAGCCCGTATTGCATAGATTTTCTTATAAAATGGCGTCTATCTTAATTGACCTTGATAGACTTGAAGATGCTGGCAAATGCTCTTTGTACTTTTCAATTAATTCGCCCAATGTGATTTCATTTTATGAGCGCCATCATGGGGCTAGAAATGATGTTAGCTTGCGCACACAAGTGGAAGAAATGCTGGCTAGCCAGAACATTGAGCGCCCCCATAAAATTCAACTTTTATGTTATCCAAGCGTCTTAGGTTATACCTTTAATCCGCTATCAGTTTATTTTTGTTTTGATTCAAAAAATCAAATTAAAGCATTGATATATCAGGTGAATAACACTTTTGGCGAAAGCCATAGTTACATCATTCCGGTGAGTAAAAACAAGCAATCTATTGCTGGTATACGCCAACAAGCCAATAAGGCTTTTTATGTATCGCCCTTTATAGATATGGATATGAAATATTGGTTTCGGGTTAAAGCGCCAAGCAAAGAGGTTGCAATTCGAATTTTAGAAACAGATAAAAATGGCCCTCTTTTAAGCGCTACATTTTATGGAAAACACTTAATTGCTAATGGCACAAATTTTGCTAAAATTATTTTTCAAACCATGGGAATTGCTTGGAAGGCGACAATAGGCATTCATTATGAGGCGCTTAAGTTATGGGCTAAAGGGCTTAAGGTTCGTAAAAGAGTGCCTATTAAAACCATAATTAAGCATTAAGTTTGGGCAGAGGTTTTTGACATGGCATTTATGAAAAACGATACAAAGAATGCAGCACAATTATCGCAAAATGATAATTGTTCTAAAAAGCTGCTCACGGATGCTGTTGTTGTCACTTCTGAGAATGTGAAGCAGATTTGCGCAAACTTCCCCTCTTCTGCCAAAGCAGTATTTAAAGCGCTCACTCAATTGAAGTTTGGATCGCTCGATGTGCAATTGCCAAATGGTCAATTGCTAAAATTTGCCTCTTCTGGTGCAGGCCCTAATGCACAAGTTACACTGCATAATTGGAACCCTACCCGCCGTTTGGTGTTTGGTGGCACAATTGGCGCTGGTGAGAGCTTTATGGAGCGTGAATGGGACAGCAAAGACGTGACGCAGTTTTTGCAATTGTTTAGCGCAAACCACTCGCTTGCCAATAAAATGATTACACCCGCTTGGTTATCTAATACGTTTTTTCAGCTTCGACATTGGCTAAATTCTAACTCTAAAGGTGGTTCTAAACGCAACATTGCCGCGCATTATGATTTGGGCAATGATTTTTACAGCCTATGGCTTGATAAAAGCATGACCTATTCATCTGCCCTATTCAAAGATGACAAAACATCGCTGCAGGCCGCCCAAACTGCTAAGTATCAGTCTTTGATTGAGCGAACAGGCATAAGCGGCACTGATAAAGTTTTGGAAATTGGATGTGGCTGGGGTGGCTTTGCAGAATATGCGGCAAAGACCACAGATGCTCATTTAACTTGTCTGACCATTAGCCAAGAGCAATTAGAGTTTGCGCAAAAGCGCATTTTTGAAGCTGGCTTGAATGAAAAAGTAGATTTGAAATTTCAAGATTATCGTGATGAAAATGGCGCTTATGATAAGATCATTTCTATTGAAATGTTTGAAGCCGTTGGCGAGAAATATTGGAACAGCTATTTTGAAACCCTCAATAGATGTTTAAAAGCTGGCGGCAAAGCTGGCTTACAAATTATAACTATAGCTGAGAAAAGTTTTGATTCTTATCAAAAGCGTCCAGACTTTATTCAGCGTTATATTTTTCCAGGCGGCATGTTACCAACGCCTACGCATCTTTCGACACTTGCCTCAAATGTAGGTTTTGATGAAGAGACGCCAGTCGTTTTTGCAAAAGATTATGCACGCACTTTGGCTGTATGGCGCGAGGTGTTTTTGAGCAAGTGGGATCAAATAGAGCTGCTTGGATTTGATGATCGCTTCAAGCGTATGTGGGAATTTTATTTGCATTATTGCGAGGCGGGTTTCCTCACGCAAAACACAGATGTACGGCAAGTGTTTTATGCAAAACCATAATCTGTTTAAAACGCAAAAAGCCAAAGTTTGAACCTTGGCTTTAAACAAGAAATTACTTTAAAAAACTATTTTAAATTATTGATTACGCTTGCTTTTCAGGAATAGAAACAACAAGCCCATCAAGGTCTTCGCTCACCTTAATTTGGCAGCAAAGGCGCGAGCCTTCTTTTGGTTCGAATGCGAAATCAAGCATGTCTTCTTCCATGATGTCTGGTCCGCCAACCTTTTCTTGCCAAGCAGCATCAACATAAACATGGCATGTTGCACAAGCGCATGCGCCACCGCATTCTGCTTCAATTCCAGGAACTGAATTTTTGATAGCGGCTTCCATTACAGTTGAGCCGATTGGTGCATCGATTTCGTGTGAATTACCATCGTGCGTTTTATATGTAATTTTAGCCATTATAACTTCCTGAAGTCTAAAAATATTCTTGCATTGCATGTAAGCCTTAGCGCTCACATGTCAAGATTAAAAACACTTCTTCCCTCAAACGATAATAGCGATGATCGTGTATCTAATTTATGATACCGCCAACATAATCAAGCACCTTATCTAACTCAGATCTTACTAAGGATTTTTGAGCGAATGGTGTGTGCTCTAATTTTTCAGCTTCATCGGCCAATAAAAATGCACCAATACCTCGCGCGGCTCCTTTGAGTGAATGCGCGGCTCTATGAAGAATTTCTTCGTCTTTAGAGCTTTCAAGTAAGTTCATATATATTTGAGACTGAGAATGAAATACTCCCAAGACTTCTGTTTCCAACTCATGGTCGCCCATGGTTTGAGCAGATAGATGAACTAAATCTACCGGTTTGCATATTCCTAGTGCCATTTGTGCTGCCACTACATCTTGTTTTAACGCCATTGCCATTAGACAAACTCCCTACATTGCGTGCAATAAGGATAAGCTTTTTTGGTAAATAATTGGGTTAATGCTGCGCCATTTTGGGTCAAAACGGGCAAAGTTCGCTAAGTATTACTAATTTTGGGTAAATAACTGTGACTTTTCATCTAGTTTTACCATTTAAAGCGGCACTATTGTCCAAAATCTGGCATTAAGCAAAATCACTTCAATTGTAGAATTATCCACTTCTTCGCATACACACTACTTAAAGCTGCCACCTTTGCGTCTTAACCATATGTTTACTTTTCTGTTAAGCGCAGCGCTGTTTTGTTGTAGTTTATGCTTAATTGTGGCAAAAAATGCTCTTTGCGAAGTGCTTTCAAAGCTAGCAAAACACCAATTAACAAGCTCATGGCGGAGCTGACCAACGAGGCATATAATAATGGCGACCAAGAAAAAGGTTGATTTAGAGACTGAAACAGCACTCAAGGCTGTAGAAGATGCTCTGTCATCTGGCGTTCACAACACACAAGACGATCCATTTGCAGCGTTTGAAGCAGACATTGCCAATGCAGCAACAGATTTGCGTGAAAACGAGATTGAGCTGAAAAGCACAAAACAAGCGCCGCTTGATACCAATGTGAATAGTCTTGTTGATGATCCAGCTTTAATGGCCGCTAATGACGATAGAAAAAACACTGTTGAAGATTTGGTCTATGGCCTTCAGCAAAAACCTTCTAGCGCTCCTTACTGGCTTGCTGGCCTATTTAGCGTATTATGGATTGGGGTTATGTATTTTTATACACAAAGCACCCACCCTACACTTTTGCAAAACCTATCTACATCAGTTGGCATAAGTGCAAAACTAAACGACACAACAACATATTTATATTTAGCGGGCTTAGTGCTGCCAATCTTCTTGGCATTTGGCTTCGCCATGCTTATGCGCCGTGCCTCTGAAATGAAAATTGCGGCCAATTCTATGACAGTCGCTGCTGTAAAACTATTGCAGCCTGAAGATATTGCGAACGAATCTATTACGGCAGTTGGCTATGCGGTACGCCGCGAAGTGAAGGCAATGGGCGATGGCATGAACCAAGCCCTTGCAAGAGCCAGCGAATTAGAGGGTATTGTTAAAGATGAAGTTTTGCATATTGAACGTGCTTATGCGGATTCAGAAATTAAAATTGGATCCCTCGTAAATGATTTAGCAACACAGCGTGAAGCCATTGTTGATCATGCTGATAAATTGCGCTCTTCAATTGGTGAAACGCATTCTGGCCTGACAAACGAATTAGACAATGCCAGCACTGTTTTAAAAGCAACGGTTGAAGAAGCTGGTTTGCAGCTAACCAGTGCTCTTTCTAGTGCACAAATTGGCGCTACCTCGACCCTAAACGTTGCAAGCGATAGTTTGGTAGAGCAAATTAGTGCCGCTGGTACAGATGCGGCTAATCTATTAAATTCGCAGACGCTTAATTTGCGAGACCAGAGCAACAAAATTACTCAAGACATTGAAGATTCAATTGGCCTTCGTGTTTCTGAGTTTTCTTCAAGACTTGATGATACAGGCTCTACAATTCAAACAATGCTTGATAAGCGCTTGGACAAAATTGAAGATTCAATTTCTGTTAAAGGCGATGCATTTGTTACCGCCCTTGGCCATCGTACAGAAGCACTAGACAAGGTGCTTTCACAAAGAAACGATGCAATTGGCAATACAATGGCAGATCGCCTGTCTACGCTAAGTGGCACTATGAGCAATCATATTGATTCAGTTGTGGGTCAGCTAAAACAACGCCATGAAGCGCTTGAAAGCAGTGCAACACGCGTTGAAGAAACCGTTGCTAGCAAAGCAGATGCACTTGAAAAGCAACTTGTTTCAACTTCTGCAAATATTGAACAAACGCTAACTGAGAAAACAGTTAGTATTGAGAGCACTCTTACAGAGCGCGCCGCGACAATTGAAAACACACTCTCTGAGCGCGCCGCTAATATTGAAAACACACTAAGTGCACGCACAGCAAGCATGGATAAAGTGCTGAGCGAAAAAAGTGGCGCCTTTATTAATTCATTGGCTGCCAACTCTCAAAACCTTGAGAACTCGCTGAATGAGCGTACTGCACATATGAATAAAGCATTGGCTGAACGCACGGCTAGCATGGACAAAGCGCTTAATGAAGGTACAGCGAATATGGATAAAGCGCTTAATGAGCGCAATGAAACCTTTATTAATACTTATGCAGCTGGCGAAAGCGGCATTAGAGCTGCCCTGGATGAAAGTGCGCGCCGCCTAAGCGAAAATGTGGATGCTGGTAAGCAAGAAATTGAAATTGCGATAGATAGAAAAGCGGCTGACTTGGTTGGCGCTCTTGAAGCAAGCAAAGCTGATTTGAGCGATGCTGTTGAAAGTAAGTATGGCTTATTCTCTAAAATGCTTGAAGAAAAGCGTGCTGCAATTGAAGCTGAATTTACCACGCAAATGGGTAGTGCAAGCAACACGATTGATGAACGCTCTGCGGCTATTTCAGATATTTTGTCTGATCGCGCGAACCTAATCAATGAGACCCTTGGCAAAGGCTTGGCCGATAGCCAGCGTTTACTCAATGAAAAATCAAATGAGATTAATCATCTTATGAGCGAGCGCACTAGCGAGCTTAAAACCATTATAGAAGAGCAAGCTGTTCCCCTCGCCCAAACCATCAAGACGCAAGGCGAACAAACGGCTGCACAATTGAGCTCAGTCAACGAGATCGTTCAAAACGATGTAGCACAAGTTATTCAAAAACTTGGCATTGCAAGCGAAGCAATGGGATCATTGCTCATTAAAGCCACATCTGACATGAACGAAATGCAAGACAACATAACCTCTCAAGCCGAAGGCATGAGCAATGTAGTTGCCAATGCAAAAGAGAATGTTGCTCAATCAACCGAGATTGCACAGCAAACTTATACGGCATTTGATGAAAGAAGCGGAAACATTCTAGCCAATATTGGCGTTATTGCTGAGCGCTTTGATCATCAGAGTTCGTTGCTTCAACATGCTGCTTCTTTATTGGAAAGCACCGAGGAGAGATTTAGCTCTTCAGTTGGAAGTAAAAACGAATCTTTGAAGCAATTGGCTGAAGGTTTGGTTTTACGTACTGGCGAAATTGAAAACTCTATGGAGCAATTTAGCTCAATGCTAACACGCACAATGGACGATGCAGCGCAGCGCTCTCGTTTGGTTGGTTCTAACATTGCAGAAGAAGTTAAACTTGCAATGGAAGATAC
>JBGCEA010000179.1:0-12812 GCA_045105915.1 Nitratireductor sp. | reverse complement strand
TTTGGCGCTTCATCAAATAACAAATGCGCTTCATCGAAAAAGAAAACCAATTTTGGTTTTTCAGGATCGCCAATTTCTGGCAATTCTTCAAACAACTCAGACAAGAGCCAAAGTAGGAATGTTGCGTATAAACGCGGCGAGGTCATAAGTTTGTCAGCCGCTAAAATATTGATAGAGCCTCTGCCGTCTCTTGTTGTGCGCATAAGATCTTTAATTACAAGCGCAGGTTCAGCAAAAAAGTTTTCGCCGCCTTGTTGTTCAATAACCAATAATTGTCTTTGAATAGCGCCTATGCTTTGAGTAGACATATAGCCATATTCAGCGCTTAAGTCTTTTTTGCGCTCTGCGACATTTGCCAATAATAAACGCAAATCTTTTAGATCAAGCAGTAGCAGGCCTTCATCGTCTGCCACTTTAAACGCAATGTTTAAAACTCCTTCTTGGGTTTCATTGAGCGACATTAAACGCGCTAGAATAAGCGGTCCCATTTCAGAGATTGTGGCTCTAATTGGGTGGCCTTGCTTGCCAAATAAATCCCAAAAAATAACGGGAAATTCTTGATATTCATATTCTTCATTTAGGCCAATTGTACTTGCACGTTTTTCAAGAAAATCTTTACTGACGCCAGCTGCCGCAAGCCCTGCTAAATCGCCTTTTACATCTGCACAAAACACTGGTACGCCAGCATTTGAAAAGCCTTCTGCTAATATTTGCAAAGACACCGTTTTACCCGTACCGGTTGCGCCCGTTATTAAGCCATGTCTATTTGCGAGTTTTAGATCTAAATATTCGCCCTTATTGATGGTGTCATCTGGGTTTCTGCTTGTGCCTAAATAGATACGGCCGTCTTCTAACATGATATTCCCTTAAATAGCGCTTGGCATATATGGCTTACGAATATGGAATTTAAGTGTTTCTATAGGCTGAATTTATCTGGCCTGCAATCTCTTAACAGTTCTTAAAAGAGTGTCTCAAAATGAGAATTGTAACAATTTTGAGTTGGCACGAATAATGCTTCTTATCCTTTAGAAAAGAAGGATTTTGCAATGCATAACGATAAACGTACCAATAGAAGACAGTTTTTGAAGAAAATTGCAGGTTTTGGTGGCTTAGCCGCAACGGGCAGCGTTTTGAATATGACAAGCGCAAATGCCAATGGCTTGGAAACGCTTGAGAAAATTGATCTGCGCGGCAGCTTAAATGTCAACGCTAATGGTTTGTTGCCAAATGCCAATAGCGATCAAGGTATTGTGCTGCAAAAGATCTTAAATAAAGCAGCGAGTGAAAACAAAACCGTTTTCTTGCCAGCTGGTGATTATTTTGTTTCGAATATCACCCTACCTGCAAATACGCGCCTAATGGGCGTGCCTGGTGCTTCTCGTTTGATTTATACGGGTGCTGGTCATTTTTTGATGGCAGAAGCCGGCCAACATATCGAAATGAATGGCATTGTGATTGATGGAGCTAATCGTAGTCTTGGCGAATATACACAAGGCGCAGTTCATTTATCTAATATCGATCATGCCATTGTTGAAAATTGCCGCGTAATTGGCAGCTCAAAAGCTGGCATCTACATGACAAGATCTAGCGGTCGAATTGCAAATTGTTCTATTAGCGGCGCGGCTGGAGACTGCGCAATCTTTTCTATCGAGAACAAAGGATTGCTGATTACAAATAATGATATTAGCGATTGCTTGAATGGTGGTATTCTTGTGCACAGATGGAGCATGGGCGAAGACAACACAATTGTAACTGCAAACCGTATTCGCAAAATTCTTGCGGGTAATGGCGGCACAGGACAATGGGGCAATGGCATAAATATTTTTCGTGCTGGCAATGTTATTGTTTCAAACAACCATATTTCTGATTGTGCGTTTTCTGCCATTAGAGGCAATGGCGCAAACAATTTGCAGATTATGGGCAATTCATGTTTGCGCTCTGGCGAAACTGCCATTTATTCAGAATTTGAATTTGAAGGCTCTTTGATAAATTCTAATATTATTGATGGCGGCTCGCGCGGTATTTCTATTGCCAACTTTTTGCAAGGTGGGCGTCTTTCAGTTGTGTCGAGCAACCTTGTAAGAAACATTGTTGCAACTGGTCCTTATGTAGAAAAGAGCCAACCTTTTGGTGAGGGTATTTCTGTTGAGGCCGATTGTAGCGTAATTGGTAATGTTGTTGAGCAATGCGCCACCTTTGGCATTATGGCTGGTTGGGGCCCTTATTTGCGTGATGTGATCATAAGTAACAATGTGGTTAGACGTGTTGAAAGAGGCATGTATGTTTCTGTTGTAGATGGTTCTGGCACAACACAAATTACCAACAATGTTATTAGCACTGCACAAGCTGGTGGTATATTTGGCTATGAGTGGAATAACCTAATGACTGGTGATTTGCTTAAAACTGGCGCAGATAAATATGCGCACCTAACAGTTAGCGGCAATACTTTAAGCTAAGCAAGCTGAGTAAAAGAGCGCCTATTAAATAGGCTGCTTAAATAAACAAAAAGCCAACTCACATTTGTGAATTGGCTTTTTTCATTTTTAGAATTTTAAAGATCAACAACCGTTATTTTGACGGTGCTTCGTGCTTACCAACAACTGCTACACGCAAGATATTTGTTGAGCCTTCTTCGCCAAATGGCACACCCGCCGTTAAAACAATTCTGTCTTTGTTTTTGGCTAGCTTTTCTCTTCTTGCGATACGCGTAGACTTACCAACCATATCGTTAAAGCCTTCAATGTCGTCACGTGTTTGGATAGCATGTACACCCCATGCAAGTGACATCTGGCGTGCCACTTCGATTTCTGGTGTCAGACCCAAGATAGGCACTAGTGTGCGCAGTCTTGAAACGCGGCGCGCTGTAGAACCTGTTTTTGTGAAAATTGCAATTGCAGCACACCCACGTGTGCGAGCAACATCGCATGCGGCAGAAGCGATTGAATCACTGTCATTTGCAGCAATTGGCAGAGGTACAGCGTGAATGATATTATCGAAATCTGGATCAGATTCTGTAGCTTTAATGATGCGGTTCATAACCTTAACTGCTTCAATTGGGTATTTACCAGCTGCAGTTTCTGCAGATAGCATTACGGCATCTGCGCCAGCATAAATTGCATTTGCCACATCAGAAGCTTCAGCTCTTGTTGCTACTGGCTCATCAATCATTGATTCAAGCATCTGCGTTGCAACAATCACCGGCTTACCATCGTTACGGCATTTTGCGATAATTTGTTTTTGAAGCTGTGGTACATTTTCAGGTGGCATTTCTACACCCAAATCACCACGCGCTACCATTACAGCGTCTGATGCATCTACGATTGCAGCCAAGTTTTCGATAGAAGATGGCTTTTCTAATTTTGATAAAATACGCGCACGGCCTTTAATTAGCTTGCGCGCTTTAATTACATCATTTGCAGTTTGAACAAATGACATCGCAATCCATTCAACGCCAATTTGCAATGCAAACTCAAGATCTTTGCGATCTTTTTTGGTTAGAACATCGATTGGTAAAACAGCGCCTGGAACATTTACGCCCTTGCGATCTGAAATCACTGCATTGTTGCCAACCTTTGTGGTGATAACGCCATTTTTGTTAGACAATACTGCTAAACGCAAGCGCCCATCATTTACCAAAAGCTCATCGCCTTTTTTGGTAACTGCAAAAATCTCTTTGTGCGGCAACTGAACTTTTGTTTTATCGCCAGCAACATTTGCTAAATGCAATTCGAATTTTTGGCCTTTTTTAAGCGTCTCTTTTTCGTTTTCAAATGTACCAACGCGAAGCTTTGGCCCTTGCATGTCTGCCAAAATACCAATTGGACGACCCGTTTCTTGTTCAATTCTTCTTACCATGGCAATGCGTTCAGCGTGGTCCTCATGCGAGCCATGACTGAAATTCATGCGGAAGATATCAACCCCAGCTTTGAATAGATTTTTAATGGTTTTTTCATCTGAGCTTGAAGGCCCAAGAGTTGCAACTATCTTTGCGTAGCGGTCACGAATGGTCATTTGTGCGGGAGCGTCCTGTTTAATTTCGATTCAAACGATTTAAAAGCTTTATAATAAAAAAGCCAATGAGGAAAGTTCTCATTGGCTTTTCTTAAGTTACTTCACTTTAGCTGACAAGGCTAACGGCTGGTTTAAATGTTAGCCTATTGCTTTTAGCAATGCCTCGCCAAGTTTTGCTGGTGAAAGCGACATTGTAATGCCAGCTGCTTCCATAGCTGCGATTTTGTCTTCTGCGCCGCCTTTGCCGCCAGAAATAACAGCACCAGCGTGACCCATTGTACGACCAGGAGGCGCTGTACGACCTGCAATAAAGCCAGCCATTGGTTTTTTGCGACCTTTTTTAGCCTGTTCGATCAACCATTCAGCTGCTTCTTCTTCTGCTGATCCGCCAATTTCACCAATCATGATGATTGACTCAGTTTCTGGATCATCTAGGAACAAGTCTAGCACGTCGATAAATTCTGTGCCTTTAACTGGATCGCCGCCAATACCAACAGCCGTAGTTTGACCTAGGCCAATTGCTGTTGTTTGGAAAACTGCTTCGTAGGTAAGTGTACCAGAGCGTGATACCACGCCAACTGAACCTTTTTTGAAAATGTTGCCTGGCATAATGCCAATTTTACATTCGTTAGGTGTTAGAATGCCTGGGCAGTTTGGCCCTACTAGACGAGAGTTTGATTTTAGCAAACGCGCTTTCACGTCTACCATGTCGGTTACTGGCACGCCTTCTGTAATACAAATAATAAGCTCTATCTCTGCATCGATTGCCTCGATGATAGCAGCAGCAGCACCCGCAGGTGGCACATAAACAACAGAAGCATTTGCGCCTGTTGCTTGCTTGCCTTCTTTAACAGTTGCAAAAATTGGAAGCTCAGTTCCAGCTGCATCGCCATTTTGGGCAGTCCAAGTAGAACCACCTTTTTTAGGGTGAATCCCGCCCACCATTTTTGAGCCATAATATGCTAGGGCTTGTTCTGTGTGGAAGGTACCTGTTTTACCAGTCATACCTTGGACAAGAACCTTAGTGTCTTTATTTATCAGAATTGACATTTAATTGAATTCCTATGTTCTAATTCTTTGAGACAACGGTTACATTTAGCAACCCGCCATCTTCAACTTTTGAAGCTTTGTTGAATAAAAATACTTTAAAATCTGCATTACCACCTGCAAATGTTGTGGTTAGCAAAGTGCCCTCATCGACATTAGTGCTTGCTGGTTCTTTGCCAGCTAGCGTTCTTACATCTTGGGCAATTTGCGCATTGGTCTCGCCGCCATCTAGGATAAGCGTGCAAGACGTTGTTGTGCCATTTGCAAATTCTGGAAAGCTAGATTTTATTTTGCCAATCACAGCCCCTTGGGTAAGACCAAGACGGTAAAATCTTTTACCAATCTTAACGTCCCAGCCCTTTAAAGATTTGAGGCTTGCGATATCACCAAATGCAACCAAATCGTTTTCAGCCAATGGCCTCCAACCAAGATCAAGTGCCATGTTGTTAATGCCTTCAACATCTGGAACCCGCTTGTAGCAGATTTCGTTAAATGTTTGGACACTATCAAGTGGCACGTTAGATTTTAGTGGCTGCGCATTTGCAACTGATGGCGTTGCCAACAGTGCAAAAGCTAATGGGAGAAGTTTGCTTAGGTGATGCGCCATGATTATCCTTTTACAGCCTTAACGATTTTTTGAGCAGCATCATCCAAATCATCAGCCGCGATTACATCCACGTCTGAGTTATTGATAATGTCTTTGCCTTTTTGCACGTTTGTACCTTCAAGGCGCACAACGAGTGGCACTTTCAGTCCAACGTCTTTAACCGCTTGCACAACGCCCTCAGCAATAACATCACATTTCATGATGCCGCCAAAAATGTTTACTAAGATGCCTTTTACATTTGGATCTGATGTGATGATCTTAAATGCAGCTGTTACTTTTTCTGTTGTGGCTCCGCCGCCAACATCCAAAAAGTTTGCAGGCTCTGCGCCATAAAGCTTGATGATGTCCATTGTTGCCATAGCAAGACCAGCACCATTTACCATGCAGCCAATATCGCCATCTAGTGCAACATATGCAAGATCATATTTAGACGCTTCAATTTCTTTTGCGTCTTCTTCTGTCTCATCGCGCAATTCCATAACATCTGGATGGCGAAATAAAGCGTTTCCATCAAATGACATCTTAGCGTCTAGCACGCGAACATGGCCATTTTCTTGAACGATTAATGGGTTCACTTCTAGAAGCGCCATGTCTTTTTCAGTGAATGCTTTGTAAAGCACTTTGAAAAGCTCAATGCCTTCATCTCTTGCAACGCCATCTAGCTCTAACGCTGCTGCCACTTTTGCAGCATCTGCATCTGTACAGCCAGTTAGCGGATCAATACCAATGGTATGAATTTTTTCTGGCGTGTCATGTGCAACCGCCTCAATATCCATACCGCCTTCAGTTGAGGCCACAAATGAAATTTGGCTTGTTTCACGATCTACTAGAACAGACAAATAAAGTTCGCGCTCAATATCTGCGCCATCTTCTAGGTACAAACGGTTTACTTGTTTGCCGTCTGGGCCAGTTTGCGCTGTTACGAGTGTGTTACCCAACATTTCTTTAACGTGTGAGCGTACTTCGTCTGGATTAAACGCAAGTCTAACGCCGCCTTTTGCATCTTCAGGTAATTCTTTAAATTTACCTTTACCTCGTCCACCTGCGTGAATTTGGCTTTTAACAACATAAAGGGGACCAGGTAGTGCTTCAATTGCAGCGTCTACATCATCTGCACTATAAATTGGCACGCCTTCGGCTACCGGTGCACCAAAACCTTTTAGAAGTTTCTTAGCTTGATATTCATGAATATTCATGTCTGTTCCTAGTTAAAAGGGATCATAAAAATTGTTTAGTCTTGTTATCGCTTATCTATTAGCACCTGAAACTGACGCAAGGCCGACTTAAAGCTTATGTTGGCGCTTATACAGGCTTTTGTGGAAAGTAAAAACAGTTGGCGCCCGACATAAACCGATTAAATGAATTTAAATCGCAATTATTTGATGTTTTATTTACGTTTAGGTAAATAAAATTATTTCATTATAAATTTCTTACTCAATACTAAACGTCTATATATTTTACGTAAACGTTAAAGTAATATCGTATGCGCACTCAATCTTTGGTGAATTTGCTGCATTATTAGGTGCAGCAAACGCACTCAAATTTAAACCAAACGCTTTATCTATTTAAACGCAAAACTCAGACAACCTTAAGACACATGCAACTTAGCTGCACAGAACTTGAATTCTGGGATTTTGCCAATTGGATCTAGCTTTGGATTGGTCAATACATTAGCCGCTGCTTCAACAAAGCAGAACGGAATGAACAACATGCCTTCTGGCACATCTGGGTCTTGGCGCGCCATCAGCGAAATCTCGCCTCTTCTGGTTTGCACGCTCACCTTATCGCCCGCCGTAATTTTATAGCGTTTCATGTCCCAACGGTTTATGCCCACAATCGCTTCTGGCTCTAGCGCATCTAGCGTGCTTGCTCTTCTGGTCATCGCACCTGTATGCCAATGTTCTAGCAAGCGCCCTGTTGTGAGCACCAATGGGTATTCATCATCTGGCAACTCTGCTGGTGGCACTATGTCTGCGGCAACCATTTTTGCTTTACCACTCTCAGTCGGGAAGCCATCTTTAAAGATAATAGCCTCGCCAAAATCTGTTGGTGCATTACATGGATATGTCACAACATCTTCTGTTTCTAAGCGTTCCCAAGTGATGTTGTTTAGCGAAGGCATGACTTTTGCCATTTCTGCAAACACATCTTTTGGATGCTCATAGCCCCATTCAAGACCAAGCCTGTTTGCAAGTTCAACTTCAATTTCCCAATCGGGTTTTGCCATGCCTGGTGGGTCTAAAATTGGACGCCCCATTTGTACTTGGCGATTGGTATTGGAATAGGTTCCGTATTTTTCTGCGTGTGCTGATGCTGGCAATATAACATCTGCGTGCCATGCTGTTTCTGTTAAGAAAATATCTTGCACCACCAAATGCTCTAAATGCGCCAGCGCTTTGCGCGCATGAATTTGATCTGGGTCAGACATGGCAGGGTTTTCGCCCAACACATACATCGCTTTAATTTTGTCATCCAAAATTGCATCGATCACCTCAACAACTGTAAGGCCTTTTTTGGGAGATAGCTTAGTGCCCCAAAAATCTTGGTATTGGTCATGCACCGCATCTTCTTCTACCGAAATATAGTCTGGATAGAACATTGGAATAAGACCAGCGTCAGATGCGCCTTGCACATTGTTTTGACCACGAAGTGGATGCAAACCAGTGCCGTCTCGTCCAATTTGGCCCGTTGTGAGTGCAAGCGCAATCAGGCAACGTGCATTATCAGTTCCATGTACGTGCTGCGAAACGCCCATACCCCAAAAGATAATAGAGGCATTTGATTTTGCATATAAGCGCGCCACCTCTTTGATGGTTTGTGCATCTATGCCGCAAACATCTTGCATGTCTTCTGGTGAGAATTGTTCAACATTTTTGCTGATCTCTTCAAAGCCCAATGTGTTTGCTCGCAAATAATTCTCATCATATAGCTTTTCAGTTATGATGGTGTGCAACATGGCATTTAACAGCGCCACGTCTTGCCCCGGTTTGAACTGCAACAAATGCGATGCATAACGCGCAATGCCTTGGTTTTGGCCGCGTGGATCCATAACAATTAGTTTTGCACCGCGCTTTGCAGCCGCCTTTAGATAAGTTGCAGCAACTGGGTGGTTTTCTGCAGGTCTTGCACCAATAACAATAATGCAATCAGATTCACTTGCCGCGGTAAATGGCGCACTCACCGCACCAGAACTCAAGCCTTCCATTAAGGCTGCAACTGAAGACGCATGACAAAGACGTGTACAGTGATCTACGTTGTTTGTGCCAAAACCTTGACGAATGAGCTTTTGGAAAAGATAAGCTTCTTCGTTAGAGCATTTTGCAGAACCAAAACCAGCTATTGAATCGTTACCATTATTGGTATGAACTTTTTTCAAACCATTGGCCGCTACATCCAGCGCCTCTTCCCAAGTCGCTCTTCTGAAATATTTGTCTATGTCTTTGAAATCTATTTTTAGATCGCCACGCTTTGGCGCATCTTCACGGCGAATGAGCGGCGTTGTTAAGCGCTCTGGGTGCGTGACATAGTCAAAACCAAAACGCCCTTTTACGCATAAGCGGTTTTCATTGGCTGGGCCATCTCGCCCATCGACTTGCACTATTTTGCCGTCTTTAACACGTGCCTCTGTTTGGCAACCCACACCACAATATGGGCAAACTGTATTTACAATTTTGTCAAAGTCTTGAACAGAGCGATGCTTGTTTGCATCATCCATCATGCTCTTTTCATAGAGCGCACCTGTTGGGCACGCTTGCACGCACTCACCACAGCTCACACATGTTGAAGCGCCCATTGGATCGCTAAGATCGAAAACAGGTGCTGCATTAGAGCCGCGCCCACCCATGCCAATTACGTCATTTGATTGCACATCGTTACAAGCACGAACACAAAGACCGCACGCAATGCAGCTATCTAAATTAACGGCAATTGCTGGGTTTGAAATATCGAAATATGTCTCTTCTTGAACATCATCAAATTTTGAGCCAAGGCGCTGCGATCCTTCAATGCCAAAGCTTTTTGCCCATTGCCAAAAGTTTGATTGATTATCTGCAGATTCTTCAGGCGCCTTCATGTCAGATGCTAAAAGCTCAAACACCATTTTACGTGATTTTTGCGCGCGCTCAGTTTGAGTATTCACCACCATGCCATCGGTTGGCATTCTGTTACACGAAGCTGCTAATACACGTTCACCTTCAATTTCCACCATGCAAGCACGGCAATTGCCGTCTGACTTGTAGCCTGTTTCATCTAAGTAACATAAATGCGGAATAGATGTACCTTGGCGTGAAGCTACCTGCCAAATGGTTTCATCTTCATTTGCTTCAACAACAGCACCATCTAGGGTGAATTTTATATTTTTTGTCATTATAGATCCAATACCTAGTGACCTGTATGTGCCGAGTGTGAACCGCCATAGCCACGCAATTGCGCATATTGCTTCTTTTGTTCATCACTCAAAAGTGGGGTAACTTCTAAATGAGCCGTTAAATGTACAGCGCGAAGTTTTGAGCGAGCGCTTTCGGCAAGTTGCAAGGTTTTCACCAATTGCATTTCATCAATCGCACCACTCTTAAAGGCTTGATCTAATGCCGCTTCCGATTCGATTAATTCTACACCTAAAACTTTTGCTTTTTCGCTCATTGCTTCAAATGCATTTTGAATAGAAGTACGTTGCTCAACGCTTAATTTCAATTCTTCTTGAAATTCCAAAACATGTGAAGGCCCAGGATAACCGTTAAACTCAGCAGGTTTTGCTAGTCCCCAGCCTTCGCCGTTTTCCAACTGGTTAATATCCTTTGGTGACAAGCTAGAAATAACCCGCGTTTGCTGTCCAGCGTAAGGTTGGTCTGCACTATGTTGGCCTAGAAAAGCACTGCCAAAATAAAAACTCGATGCACCTATGACGACACCAAGCGCTAATGTTAAAAGCTGTTTCATCACAAATCTTCCTTAAAATATTTAAGCAAGTGGTTGATTGGATTTGGCGCTGCTTGGCCCAAACCGCAAATAGACGCATCGCGCATAACTTGTTCTACATCTGCAATTAATGCTTCATCAAGTTGCTCGCCGCTTTTTAGCATCGCTACTAGTTTTTGTGTTCCGCCTCTGCACGGTGTGCACTGGCCACAGCTTTCATGCTTGAAAAACTCTAAGGTGTTTAGCACTGCATCTTTTACATTGTCTTGGTCTGACAAAACAACAATCGCGTGTGATCCTACAAATGCCCCAAGCTCTGCTAGTTTTCCGCCAAAATCTAACGGCACATCATCTAGCTTTGCTGGTAATACACCACCAGAAGCGCCCCCTGGATAATAAGCCTTGAATGTGTGTCCTTCTTGCATACCATCGCAATAGTCTTCGATGAGTTCGCGAATGGTAACACCAGCTGGTGCTAATTTGACACCGGGGCTTTTTACACGTCCAGACACAGACCAAGAGCGCATGCCCGGGTGATCTTTTTTGCCACGTTCTGCAAACCACTTAGCGCCCTTTTGAACAATATCGCGTATCCAAAAAAGTGTTTCTACATTGTGGTTGAGTGTTGGTTTTGAAAACAGGCCAAGTTGCGCAATGAAAGGCGGGCGATGACGGGGTAAGCCACGCTTGCCTTCAATAGATTCGATCATTGCAGATTCTTCACCGCAAATATAAGCGCCCGCACCACGGCGTAGCTCTATATAGCCCTTATCGATGATGTTTGCGTCTTCTAGAGCATTAATTTCATCGCGCAGAATTTTTAGAACCGCAGGATATTCATCGCGCATATACACATAAATGCGCTCAGCCTCTATGTAGTGAGCCGCAATAAGCGCGCCTTCAAACATGCGGTGCGGATCGCGCTCTAAATAATAACGATCTTTAAATGTGCCGGGCTCGCCTTCATCGCCATTAATGGTCATTAAGCGAGGGCCTTCATAGCCGCGCACAAAGTTCCATTTCATGTGCGCTGGAAAACCAGCGCCGCCAAGACCACGAAGGCCAGACTCTTTTAAGGTTTCAAGCATTTGCTCAAAATTTATTTCATCAGCCTTGATAGATTTTATCAGATCATAACCACCTTGCTTAAGGTAGGCATCTAGCGCTGTGTAGCTTGGTTCATTGGCTTTTATTTGCTTATTGCTGGTTGCGTTTTTCGCAATTTCCAACAATTCATCGGCGCTCACAAAGCCGCATTCTTTATCGCCTATGCGCGCAGCCGGTGCTACATCGCACCCGCCCATGCAGGGCGCGCGCATGATACGAATTTTTGACTTATCAGCGCCAGCATCTAATTCACTTATCAGTTGCTCTGCACCAGCAAGATTGCACGAAAGTGAATCGCACACTCTAATTGTTATTGGCGCTGGCGCATCGGCCTCGTCTTTTACAATATCAAAGTGATCGTAAAAGCTAGCCACCTCATAAACTTGCGCCATAGAAATGCGCATTATGTCGGCCAATGCATGCATATTGTCTGCAGACAAATAATTGTCTGCGTCTTGTATTTTGTGCAGATACTCGATGAGCATATCTCGTGGATATGGCGCTTCGCCTATAAGGTCTTTTACATGGTCGCGTGCTTCAAAATTTAATACTCGCCCTTTTGGAAAGGCGCCTTTTTTGCCGTCGCGTTTGTTCACTAAAATAGACCTTCAATCTTGTTTGTTTTATCAAGTTTTATAAACTCAGCACTTGGCTTACGCGGTAAACCTGGCATTGTCATTATTTGTCCGCAAATAACCACAATAAAACCAGCACCTGCTGACAATCTTACCTCACGAATTGGCACAGAGTGCCCAACGGGTGCGCCTCGTAAGTTTGGATCAGTTGAAAACGAATATTGCGTTTTAGCCATACACACTGGCAAATGTCCATAGCCTGCTTTTTCCCAAGCAATTAATTGTTGGCGAACAGACTTATCTGCCAATACTTCATCTGCTCTATAGATGCGCTGGGCAATGGTTTCAATCTTTGCAAATAACGGCATATTGTCAGGATATAAAGGCGCAAATTGCGATGTGCCACTGTCGATCATTTTGACAACTTTGTTTGCCAATACTTTTGTGCCTTTTGAACCTTTTTCCCAGTGCTTGCAAACCACAGCTTCTGAGCCTTGGCTTTTTACAAAGTTCTCAACGGCCTTAAGTTCGGCTGCGGTATCTTTTGT
>JBGCEA010000178.1:0-3163 GCA_045105915.1 Nitratireductor sp. | reverse complement strand
CCAATTTTGGCATCTGGATAAAAAGAAAGATGAATATCAGAAAGCACTTTTTTTGTGCCATAAGTCTTTGAAAGACCAGACATATGATAAATAAATTGACGTGCCATTAAGCGACTCCTATTGGAAAAGGCGTACCGTTTGATTTGTTTCATCTCGTTTAAGGAATTTCATGCCCAAGAGCAATGCTCATTTGAGCAATCAAAAGATTATTACAAAGACATTTGAAAGCCCAACAGGTGCAAAACTCGCTGGCTTTCACATTCAGGCCAGCGGCCAAGCAAAAGGCGTGGTGCATATATTGCATGGCATGAGCGAACACGCAGGCCGTTATGTTCGTTTTGCAAAAGTATTATCGGCAAATGGCTATCACGTATATGCGCATGACCAGAGAGGACACGGCAATACAATAGCACCTGATGCATCGCCTGGTCTGTTTGCAAAGAGAGATGGCTTAGCCAAAGTAATCGCAGATATTGAACACATAAATGCACACATAACAAAGACACACCCAAAATTGCCTATCACGCTTTTAGGCCATTCTATGGGCAGTATTCTTGCGCAAAGTTATCTAATGGAAAATTCAAACCATGTTAGCGCTGCCATTCTCATGAATGGCTCAGCGCAATCTGGCTTTCAAGTTTCGCTGTTTAAATTTCTTATAAAAATTGCAACCGCCTTTAAAGGATCTGACGTTCCCTCTCTTTTGGCAGATCAAATTGTCTTTAATGAATGGAATGAACATTTTGCGCCAAATAGAACAAAGTCTGATTGGCTTTCAAGTGATGAAAGTGAAGTCGATGCATTTGTAAACGATCCACTTTGCGGTGCGCCAGTCACTAACAGCCTAATGCGCGACACAACAATCGCTATGCAAAAGACCACAGACATAAAGCATCTACAAAAAATCAGAACAAATTTGCCGATCTTCATTATTGGCGGCGAACAAGACCCCTCTACAAATTTTGCAAAGCAACTCATTGCATTCAATTCAAGGCTAAAAGCGCTCGACTTTGAAAATGTGAAATTATCAATTTATGCAAATTCACGCCACGAAGGACTGAACGATGTTGAGCAAAAAGAAATCACCAGCGACATAATAAACTGGCTAAATGAAAACACATAAGACGCCCATTATTTGCGCTTGTTAAACCCACGCATTTGCTTGCCCAGTTTCTTATCTTTATGCGAACGCTCATTTAGCGCTTGTGTATTAAACTGATCTTCAGCCACAAGCTTTTGCCAGCGCGCTACCCGCGCCCCATCAAGAGCTCCATCTTCAATGGCTTTCAAAATGGAACAGCCCGGCTCATGCTCATGCGCACAATCAGAAAACTTGCATTGGTGCGAATAAGCCACAATATCTGCAAACACATTTTCTAAGCCGCTTGCAACATCGGTTATTTGCAATTCGCGCATGCCGGGTGTGTCTAGCACCAGCGCACCACTAGCAAGTGTATAAAGTTCTCTATGCGTGGTCGTATGGCGTCCTTTGCCATCGCCTTCTCTTACAATACTTGTGTGCGCAATATTGTTAGAGGCCAAGGCATTTACAAGCGTAGACTTGCCAACTCCAGAAGAGCCAACAAAAGCAATGGTCTCACCCAAACGGCACCAAGGCATCAGCGCATTTGCTGCCTCTTGTGTTCTGGCATCAAAGCTCAACACTTGGCAATTTAAATTCAGCGCATCTATTTGCGTTTTATATTCTGCATAATCTTGCACCAAATCTGCTTTGGATAAAACAATCACGGGCTCAACATCTGCATCATATGCAAGCGCCAAATAGCGCTCTAAGCGAGCAATATTAAAGTCCTGATTACAAGAGGTTACGATAAAAAGCGTATCTATATTAGCCGCAATTAACTGCACCTCTTTTGAGTGCCCAGCCGCGCGCCTTTTGAACAAAGACTTACGTTCTAAAATAGACGCATAGCTAGAGCCCTCATTATCAACCAAAAGCCAATCGCCAACAGTGGCACGCGCAACGCGAGCCGTATTGTGCACTTTTGGAGGAAAAATAGTTTGGCTTATTTCATTGCCATCCAAATCAACACCACGAATGTCGAGACTGGTTTTATGCACACCAAAAACTCGCGCCAATCCGTATTGGCGCAAATCTTCTTCGCTTATATCTTTGGCAAATTCATCATCCCAGCCAAGGCGCGCTAACCCGATTTTGCATGCGCTGCCCTTTTGCTCGTTTTTTTCCACCATCAAAAATGCCCAACAGTGCGAGCAAGAATAATCATTAATAAATGAGCGGGCAATATGCGCATGAACAAAATCGAATTACTCATCAGCAGTTATTTTAGGATCATTAATCTCATTTGCTTTTTGCTTCAACAGGCGCTTTTGATAAGCACCCTGAACCAAATCAACAGCCACAAGAATGATGATAACAAAATAGAAGGTTGATTTTGACATTGGCTCAACCGCAAATCCTGCAAGTTTAATATGCGCCAAATGCCCGCCTTCTGAGACCAGCAAAATACCAACAATAAACAAGACGAAAAGACCCAACACTTCATACAGTCGGTTTTTCTTCAAAAACTCTGAAACAACATCTGCAAGCACAATCATCAAGATGCCAGAAATGATAATGGCAATCGCCATAACCATAAAGACATCTGTTAGCGCTAGTGCCGATAAGATTGAATCGAATGAGAAGACAAGGTTCATGATAACGATCGATGCCACAACGCTGGCAACCGATTTTGAACCGCCCTCATTGTCTGCATCTAAATTATTGACCGACAATAAATGCATGATCTCTTTAAGTGCAGTATAAATAATGAAAATACCGCCAACCAAAACAATCAGCGAATGCCCGTTAAAAGTGCCTTCAAACAAACCAAACAAGTCAATTTCAAAAAGCACATCTTGGAAAAAGCTAATGGCGCGCATCACAACGAATAATAATATAATGCGTAAAACTATGGCTAATCCAATGCCAAGTTGGCGAACTTTGCGCTGACTTGCAGCTGGCGCTCTTTTAGATTCGATAGATATATAAAGAAGATTGTCAAAACCAAGCACCGCTTGCAGCGCTATAAGCATGACAAGTGTGAGCAAATTTTCGAGTGTAAAAAGGTCAGCCATTATTATCTCCTATATAATGTGCCTAAAATTGATGATTCTCATCATAAAATAAAGCGTAATTAAA
>JBGCEA010000177.1:0-7965 GCA_045105915.1 Nitratireductor sp. | reverse complement strand
TTTTCTAAAATACCAGATGTCTCTGCGCGTAGCGTAATAATCGCATCTGCTTTCGTGCGCCCTCTAATGGTTACAAAATCTTGGCGCACTTGCGAGTTAACGCTCACATAACGAACCTTAAACAGCTGCGTGTCTTTTTCTGCCTCACGAGAAGCAATAGGCACCGCCGCATCGCCCGTTTCAGACTGGCCTCCAATAACAATATCGCCAGTATACATCCATACACCAACACCCACTGCTAGTAAGATTGCGATTAAGATTGATCCGCTATTTTTAAACTTCATTTATACGTCTCACGACTAGTGAGCCTTCTATTGTGCTGCGATTGATTTTGATTTTGATTTTGATTTTTTATTATGATTTTTGTCAGTGGGCGTAGATTTGCCGGCCAGAGTAATAAGAGATGCTCTGTTTGCTTTTAAATAATTAATATCGAATTCTTTAATGCCCTTGCCATAATTACAAACCCATAAACTGCCCAAATGCGGCGCATCACAGTTTTGGCAAGCCTCTAAATGCGAATTGATCATATCAAGCTCGCCTTGGCGATGCGCAATACGATCATCGATCGCTTTTTCAATGGCTTGCTTGCTGCTTAACTCGGCAGTTTTTGCGAGCATCAAAAATTCAGATTTAAATTTATCAGGTGAGGGCGGGTCTAAAAGAGCTATCGCTAGTGCGTTACGCCCTTCGTCCGTAATGGTGTAAATTTTGCGAGCAGGCTTGCCAATTTGTGTTTCCATACGAACATCAACCAAGCCATCAACTTCTAAACGTGACAACATGGGGTAGATAGAGCCATAGCTAATATCTACAAAATAACTATAGACGCCATCTGTCGATAGCTTCTTAATTTCATATCCCGTCGCATCTTCATAAAATAAGATGTTTAGAATTAGCGTTTTGACATTCATAATCGTCCCACACTTTGTCTATGCTTATTTGGGTCTTCAAGAGTAAGGTTTCAAGATGTCATTTTAAAATGGAGTGCATATTAAAACCTCATTTATGAGATATCTCATTTAGATATATATCAATATGATATATATCAAGACTAGAGCAAAAAATAAATGTGACGAAGCGCCCTGTGACAAGATGGCGAGTATTAGTTTTTGAAAAGACCTAAGTTTAGGCGACAGAGCAGAGCTGTTTAGAGCCTTAAATTGGCGCTTGAGGCGTTTTGAAGCTTTGAGAGTGGCAATCAAAAATTTTACCATTCTCTGCACAGCTATCAGAGCTTAACATCACAAAGTCTTTGCCCAATTCACTTGGATGAGGAATGCTTTGTGGGTCTTCTCCAGGCATTGCTTGTGCGCGCATTTTAGTGCGCGTTGCGCCTGGGTTTATTATGTTGGCATTTAAGTTCGTGTTTGCGTTTTCATTTGCATAAACACGCGCCAGTGCCTCAACAGCAGCCTTAGAGGCCGCATAACCACCCCAAAATGCTTTACAAGAATGCGGCGCACCTGAACTTAAAAACAAGGCCCTGCCAGCATCTGACTTTTGCAAAAGCGGATCTAGAGATCGAATGAGACGCCAATTGGCCGTTACATTAATGTTCATCAATTGATCGAATTTTTTTGGCGCAATATGCCCAAGAGGAGACAAGCCACCTAAAATACCAGCATTAGCCACTAATATATCTAGCTTGCCCCATTTTTCATGTATGGCAGCGCCAAGGCGATCAATAGCGTCAAAGTCTTGCAAATCCATAGGCACAAGCGTTGCCGTGCCGCCCTTTGCTTTTATCTCATCGTCCAATGCTTCCAAGCCGCCAACTGTTTTTGCAATAGCAATAATATGTGCACCAGCCTCTGCCATAGACAAAGCCGCATGATAGCCAATGCCTCTAGAAGCGCCGGTTACAACTGCAATTTTATTGCTAAGAATAGCCATGAAAAGAACCCTAAGTAAAAATTGGCTTTAATGTGAAAACCGTGTTGCTCTGCAAATAAACATTCACAAAACAAGCGGCTTAATTAGCGCGTTTGTCTTTCTGCAAGCAAAGAAATACTCGCAACCTTCTCACCATCCGCATTGTGGTCAGTAAGTTCAGTCGGATATTCTTTTGAAAAACATGCATCACAAAATTGTGGCAAATCTGAATTACGCTTTGCTTCACCAGCAGCTCTATAAAGACCATCAAGTGAAATAAAGCCCAGTGAATCAACACGAATAAATTCAGCCATCTCTTCTAAATTCATGCGTGAGGCCAAAAGTTTTTGGCGCTCTGGCGTATCAACACCATAAAAACAAGGCGAAGAGGTAGGTGGGCTAGCAATGCGCATATGCACTTCAGCCGCGCCAGCATCGCGCACCATCTGCACAATCTTTTTAGAGGTTGTGCCGCGTACAATTGAATCATCCACCAAAATAACGCGCTTACCCTCAATAATAGAGCGATTGGCATTGTGCTTTAGCTTCACACCCATATGGCGAATAGCATCGGTTGGTTGAATAAAGGTTCTGCCAACATAGTGGTTACGAATAATGCCAAGTTCAAATGGCAAATTAGCGCCTTGCGCATAACCAATAGCAGCTGGCGTGCCAGAATCTGGTACAGGCACAACAAGGTCTGCCTCTACAGGCGTTTCTTTGGCAAGCTCGACACCAATTTGTTTGCGAACATCATATACATTGTGGCCGCTAATGCGCGAATCTGGACGCGCAAAGTAGACATATTCAAAAATACAAAATCTATCGCCACTTGTTTCAAAAGGCTTGTGCGAAACAATGCCCTTATCGTCAATCACAACAACTTCGCCAGGTTCAATATCGCGCACAAATCGCGCGCCAATAATATCTAGCGCACATGTTTCGCTGGCTAAAATATAAGCGCCATCAAGATCGCCCAATACAAGCGGCCTCACACCAAGCGGATCACGCGCACCAACAAGCTTTTTGTTTGTAACGCCAACAATAGAAAACGCACCCTCAAGACGGCGCAGCGCATCCATGAAACGATCATTAAATGCAACGCTTTTGCCCATCGCAATAAGGTGCAAAATTGCTTCAGTATCTGAAGTCGATTGAAAAATTGCGCCCTCGCGCTGCAATTCACGTCTAAGCGTTGCTGCATTGGTAATATTACCATTATGCGCAACCGCAAAGCCGCCACCGGCAAACTCTGCAAAGAAAGGCTGAACATTGCGCATTTCATCGCCGCCAGTTGTAGAATAACGCGTATGGCCTATGGCTCGGTTACCCTTAAGGCGCTGTAAAATATCTGACTTTGTAAAGGTATCACCAATCAGGCCGCGATGGTGCTCAGCAAAAAACTGCTTGCCATCATAGCTCACAATACCTGCAGCTTCTTGTCCTCGGTGCTGTAATGAGTGCAGACCCAATGTTGTAAGGGCCGCTGCATCTTCGTGGCCATAAATGCCAAACACGCCACACTCATCGTGAAACTTGTCATCGCCTTCATCTATAATTGAGTTATCGTCAGTATTAGATGAGCAATCTTCTTTTAGGAAGGACATGTGTCCACAACCTCTTTATGAGTTAAGTTAACTGTTAGTGGTATCAGTCGCTTCGTCGCTTGGTGGTTTAAAACGTTCAATCACGCTCTTACCGCCATCTTCAGGAAGCACTTGTAAAATGCTTTCACCAAATGATTGAAGCATTGGTTTTGATTTTGAATTTGCAACCCATGAAGGTTGACCATCGGTTGGCACAAGCCAATTAAAGAACAACAAACCAATTGTTACCAATAGCATGCCGCGAAAAGCGCCAAACACAAAACCCAAAGTGCGATCTAACGCGCCAATTTTGCTGTCTACGATAAAGTCAGCAATGCGCATTGTGATCAAGCTTACAATGATAAGAACGATGATGAAAATAATTGCAGCAGCGACAGCTTGTGGCACAACCTCACTTGATGTGAAGGTAATGTAAGGCGCCACCAAAGGTGTAAGGATAGGATAAAAAATGAATGCTGCAGCACCTGCTGCAATCCATGAACCCACAGAAAGAACTTCTCTAGAAAAACCACGGATCATGGCCAAAATACCCGAAACCAGCATCAAACCAATCAAGATGCCGTCAAATAAAGTAATCAAAATTTATACCCCAACAAATTATTTAGATCGTTTCTTCTAATGGGAATGAAGAAGAACCATGAATAATTAAATTTCTATTTTTAGATCAGGGGGTCTTTTGACGTTAATTGAATAAAAAATCAATCAATTAAAGCTTAAAACCACACAGATGCTTAATAGGGTTTAGTACATATGGGCCAAAAATACAGCCAGAATTTTTTGTATTAAACAGATAATTCACAACTCGTCATAGTGTTGTAATTATCCTTCTCTAGGATCTTTCAATTTTTCAGGGTTTGCCTTAGATAAAATACGAGCAGCCAAATCTGTTAAATCAGCGATTTCGATAATCTCTAGATTACTTTTAATCGTCTTTTTGCCTGTTTTATTGGTGATAGAACCTTTTGGTGCAATCACTCTGCCAAAGCCTAGCTTTTCTGTTTCTTTTATGCGCGAAGGAGTGTGAGAGACAGCGCGTGTTGCGCCAGATAGGCTGATCTCGCCAAAATAAACACTTTTTGAAGGAAGTGGCACACCAGCCAAAGAAGAAACAAGCGCCGCCGCCACCGCTAAATCGGCAGCAGGTTCTGAAATTCTATAGCCCCCTGCAACATTTAAATACACATCATGGCTCCCAAGCTTAACACCGCAATGCGCTTCTAAAACAGCCAAGACCATAGAAAGGCGAGAATTATCCCACCCAACAACAGCGCGCCTTGGCGTGCCAAGGGTAGAGGGCGCAACGAGTGCTTGTATTTCTACCAAGACTGGCCGTGTGCCCTCCATGCCGCCAAATACGGCAGCGCCGGGCGAGTTTTCATTACGCTCGCCCAAAAACAATTCAGATGGGTTTTCAACAATACGAAGACCCGTGTCAGACATTTCAAACACACCAATTTCGTCAGTAGGGCCAAAACGGTTTTTAACGGTTCTAAGAATTCTAAAGTGATGCGAGCCTTCGCCTTCAAAATACATGACGGCATCTACCATATGTTCTACAACACGCGGGCCTGCAATTTGACCATCTTTTGTGACGTGCCCAACCAAAATGAGCACAGTGCCATTCTTTTTGGCATAGCGGATCATTGCTTGGGTCGAATTTCGAACTTGGGTCACAGTGCCAGGCGCAGAATCTGCCTGATCTGTCCATAGTGTTTGAATAGAATCGACAATCAGCAAACTAGGCGGGGGCGCACCATCAAGCGTTGCTAAAATATTTTCAACATTGGTTTCAGCCGCAAGCCCAATATTAGATTCAACAGCGCCAAGACGCCTTGCTCTTAAGCGCACTTGTGCCACGGCTTCCTCGCCAGACACATAAACAACCTTATGATCTTTTTTTGCAAGCGCAGCCGCCGCTTGTGTGAGTAGGGTAGATTTACCAATGCCAGGATCACCCCCAACCAGCAAAACAGAGCCCGGCACAAAGCCGCCACCCGTCACGCGGTCTAATTCGCTAATTCCAGACAAAATGCGCGGGGCTTCATTAATATCGCCATCCATGGCTTCAAGTTTTACAGCTTTGCCTTTGCCCATTTTGTTGGCTGTAGGCGAAGAGCCAACACCAGTTGCGCCACTATCTTCTTCCATAGTGTTCCACTCATGGCAGCTCTCGCATTTGCCAGCCCATTGAGGGGCACTTGCACCACAATTTGTGCATTTATAAGAAGATCTTTGTTTAGCCATTTCCGCAACCTTGACTTTTGTTCACTTAATGTTCTTTTATAGATTATTGGAAAACTGTCAAGTATGATGAGGCAGTGCAGGGATAAATACTATGTAGAGCGGATGGTTCGATGAATGCAAACACAATAGCAAATTTACTTAAGCTATTTAGTGAAGCTATTTGCTATTCACCCAAATAAACGCGCTCATAACGCGCGCCCAAATTGGTCAACACTTCATAGCCAATTGTACCAGCAGAACGCGCAACATCATCTACCTGAATGGTTTTGTTCAGCATCTCAATCCACTGCGCTTTTTTAAGCGTTGGTTGTGGCACATCTGTTGCATCAAAGGCGGTTAAATCCATAGAAACACGGCCAATCAAAGGCACATGATGTGGACCAATCATTCCGCCAGCACCAAATGTGTTTTTGACCTTGCGCATAGCAACGCCAGCACCACTTGCCCCGCGTGCATAGCCATCTGCATAACCAGTGGCACAAGTCGCAATTATGCTGTCTCTCACCACTTTACCAGCAGCGCCATAGCCCACACTGCCACCTTTTTTAACATGGCGAAGTTGCAAAATACGCGTTTCCAATTTCACCACAGGCTTCATTGGATTAGCAACGTCATTCACCGCTTCTCCGCCATACATAGCAATGCCAGGGCGCGTTAAATCGTAGAGTGCATTGGCACCCATAAATATGCCAGCGCTATTTGCAAGCGAGCGTGTTGCTTCTGGAAACTTTAATGTAGCCATTGCAAAGGCCGCAATTTGTTTTTTGTTAAGGCGATGCGCTGGATCATCTGCACACGCAAAATGGCTCATAATCATACAAGGCTTAAAGGCTTGCATTTTGTCTTCATCGTTTAAGAGTTGCGCCAGCTCTTCAGCAGACAAACCGAGGCGGTTCATGCCGGTGTCTATATGCAAAGCCGCTTCGCTTTTTTTGGCTTTGACTTGCAAAAACGCATCAATATCTTGAGGCGTGCACAAAATAGGGGTCAGCTTATGCTTCTTATAAAAATCAAACGCACTTTGGTGAAAGCCATTTAGAACATAAATTCGAGCGCTTTTATTGAGTTTTCTAACCCGCGCACCTTCTTGCAAAGTTGCAATAAAAAAAGTTTCGCACCCAGCATTGGTGAGTGCTGGCACAACTTTTTCTATGCCAAGCCCATAGGCATTGGCTTTTATCACAGCGCCAGCTTCAGTAGTTTTTAAATTGCCACTTTTGCTAAGGGTTCTAAGTTTTTTCCAATTAGACACCAAAGCGTTTAGATCAATGGTCAAGCGGCCATTGCCAAATAGTGCAGCGTCTGGTGTTTGGTTCAATGAATCTGTCATAAAAGACTTATAGCCTATTCATGCATTTGGGGAAGGTGATCATCTTCAATCAAATCGGTAAAGCGCGTAAATTGTGCTTGGAATCCAACCTTAGCAATGCCTGTTGGGCCGTGTCTTTGTTTTGCTACAATCACTTCGGCTTTGCCGCGCGCACCGCGCATTTCTTCATCCCATTTTAGCCACTCTTCAGTGCCTTCTTTTGGCTCGCGCCCCATAAGGTAATATTCTTCACGATACACAAATAGCACCACATCGGCATCTTGCTCAATCGATCCAGATTCACGAAGATCAGAAAGTTGCGGGTGTTTATCGTCGCGGTTTTCAACTTGTCTTGAAAGCTGGGAAAGCGCGATAATTGGAATGGCCAATTCTTTTGCAAGTGCTTTTAAGCCAGTCGTTATTTCAGTTACCTCTTGCACTCGGTTACCTTGGTTTTTAGACGAACCTTGCATTAGCTGAATATAGTCGATGATTAAAACATCTAAGCCTTTTTGGCGTTTCAAACGGCGCGCTCGTGCAGCCAGTTGCGCAATAGAAATACCACCTGTTTCATCAATGTATAAAGGTGCTTTTTGAATTTCTTGCGCGCAATAAGAAAGTTTCTCAAATTCAGCTTCGTTTATTTCACCGCGGCGAATTTTAGAAGACGAAACTTCTGCCTGCTCAGAAATAATACGCGTTGCTAGCTGATCGGCGCTCATCTCTAAAGAGAAGAAACCAACCACACCGCCATCCATGGCCTTTGGTGTGCCATCGGCTTCAACGTCACCTTTATAATTGCCAGCAATATTAAAAGCCAAATTGGTAGCAAGAGAAGTTTTGCCCATACCTGGGCGTCCAGCCAGAACAATCAAATCGGATGCTTGCAAGCCGCCCATGCGGCTATCCAGCGAGTTAATGCCAGTGGCA
>JBGCEA010000176.1:0-6118 GCA_045105915.1 Nitratireductor sp. | reverse complement strand
CCAAGCCCTCAACTGCGCGTTAGCGCGCTTGCCAGCTCATTTGCTGCCTCACTCGAAATGGTGAGAGAGGGCACATTGCAAATTCGCCAAGACGAGGCATTTGCACCCATCTATATAAAAGAAGGCGCAGCAACCAAAACGCCCTCGCAAATAAACAAAGCTTAAAAGATTTAGCAGCGCTAACGCGCACAAAGGTAAAACAAACATATGAGTGATGATGTGAGCAAAACAGAAGCTGAAGATAAAGCTGCGCAACAAAACAGTGCACAAGAAGCTGGTGCGCAAGATGCACAAGATGCAAATGTTGTTGCCTTTAAACCAAATTCAGATAGCGAGCCACTAGACGCGAATGCTCAAGAACAAATTCGTATGCTAGAAGCCATTATTTTTGCCTCAAGCGATCCGGTTTCTGAAAAAGCCTTAAAAGAGCGCCTACCAGAAGACGCCGATTTGAAATTACTGCTCGAGGAGTTGCAAAAGCTTTATGCAAGCCGCGGTGTTAATCTGGTGAAAATTGGTAAAAATTGGGCATTTAGAACAGCAGATGATCTAGGCTTCATTCTTCAAAAAGAAACTGTCGATGTTAAAAAGCTATCAAGAGCAGCACTAGAAGTACTGGCAACCATTTCATACCACCAACCAGTCACGCGTGCAGAAATTGAAGAAATAAGAGGCGTTGCAACCTCTAAAGGCACGTTAGATGTTTTGATGGAAACAGAATGGGTGAAAATGCGTGGTCGTCGAAAGACACCAGGGCGTCCAGTAACCTATGGCACGACAGATCAATTTTTAGATCATTTTGGCCTTGAAGAGCTGAAAGATTTGCCAGGACTGGAAGAGCTAAAAGGCGCAGGCATGCTACAATCTCAATTGCCGGCAAACTTTAAAGTGCCTCAGCCATATGATTCTGATGAACTTACCGAAGATGAAGAGCCGCTTTCAGTTGAAGATGTAGAAGATTTGGGTCTTTTAACGCCACTTGGCGAAGAAGAGTAGGGCATCAGGTGTGATTAGATATTTTACGTTTTGACTTTTTAAAGACAAAATTGTTTCTAAAAATGCTAAACGTACCAAGCTGTAGCTAAACCCAATTAGCCAAGCCTTTAAATGCGAAACACAACGTGAAAAATAGAGTGAGACCTGTAAATATGAAACGCTCAATGAACGGCCCTCTAAAAAGCCCTCCATTCTTTGCCATTTTCTCATTTGCAGCAATCATCGCCTTTGTGCTTCAGCCAACATATTCGAACGCTGATACTGCCAAATCCGCCAAATCTGCTGAGCAAACTGATTCTACTTTTCTGATCGATGGTCGCGAATCTGAAGAAATTTATATCAACACAGCGCAAGGGCGCTTTCGTTTAACGGCTGAAATAGCCGATACACCTCAAAAATCTCAAAAAGGGTTGATGTTTAGAGAGCAAATGCCAAACGATCACGGCATGTTATTTCGTTTTGCTGCACCAAGAGTTGTTTTGATGTGGATGAAAAACACACCAATGTCACTCGATATGGTGTTTTTATCACCAAAAGGCGAAGTTGTAAGCATCGCTTATGCCACCACGCCATACTCTGAAAAAGTAATAAGTTCAGGAAGCGAGGCCATTGGCGTTTTAGAATTCAAAGCTGGCATAGCAAAATTGCTTGGCATTCAGGCAGGCGACACGCTTGAGCATCGTTATTTTCCATCAAAATAAGCCCTAAAACGGGTGCATCTAATAAAAAAACGAAACTAATTACATTTTATTGAAATAGACGCTTGAAGGAGCGCTCACTATTGTATAGAGAACCTCTCGTTCACCATTTTTTGTTGAATGAAACGGAGTGTAGCGCAGCCTGGTAGCGCATCTGGTTTGGGACCAGAGGGTCGGGAGTTCGAATCTCTCCACTCCGACCATTTCATCAAAACTGTTAGAACAGGTTTTTATAATTAGTACCGCTTCATAAAAACCGCTAAAAGAATATTGTTAGCTTATAGCTCATCTTTTAAACTTTAATAATCCAAATGATGTTATAAACATTCAACTGGATGAAACCAAAATGGATGAAACAATGTCTGATCTCTCATCTCAACGCGCACGCATTTTTTCACCTGCTAAAACTGCTATGCAGTCTGGCAAGAATAAAACAGGCTCGTGGGTATTAGAGTTTGAAAAATCAGCACCAGCAACCATTGAGCCACTAATGGGCTATACATCTTCAAGCGATACGAAATCTCAAATTCGCATGAAGTTTGATAGCAAAGAAGCGGCAGTTGCATATGCAACACGCAATGGCATCGCTTTCACGCTTTTAGAGCCAAAAGCTCAAAAACGTAGAGCAATGACATATTCAGAAAATTTCAATTATTCTCGCAATATTCCTTGGACACACTAAGTGTTTAAAAAATAGTGTAGAGTATTGGTAAGGTCCCTTAGCTCAGCTGGATAGAGCAACTGCCTTCTAAGCAGTAGGTCGATGGTTCGAATCCATCAGGGATCACCATTTTTTCTCCTCAATAAAAACTCCAATTTTGCAGGTCTAGAAACCTTCAAAACTTAACGTTACGTTAGAAAAAGCGCTGTTTTTAAGCTGTTTTTACCACTTAAAGCATAATTTTTCAGTTTTTGTATTGGTAAAACAATGAATGCGTATTGGAAATTAAAAACCCATGCGTTATGCCTTTGTCTACTAGCAGCGGGGTGTTGGAATATTATATTCTTTAGCGATGCTTGATGTAGGGATTTGGAATGCAGGGTAAATTAGTTACAGCAATTTGTGCGCTTGGTTTAAGTGTAGCAGCTTTTGCAACCAGCCCTTCATACAGTGCCACCTTAGACGATGTAAAAGCCAAGGGCTTTGTGCGCTGCGGCGTAAATAAAGGCTTAGAGGGTTTTTCTGCACAAGATAGTGCTGGCAGATGGTCCGGTCTTGATGTCGATTTATGCAAAGCGATAGCTGCTGCAATTTTTGGCGATGTTTCAAAAGTAAAATTCACACCACTTTCCGCCAAAAAGCGCTTTAATGCACTTTTATCTGGCGAAGTAGATGTGTTGGCACGCAACACAACATGGACAATGACACGAGACACCAAAACAGGTCTTAATTTTGCAGGCGTCAATTATTATGACGGGCAGGGCTTTTTGGTGCGCACAGATTTAAATATTAAATCTGCTCTAGAATTTGCAAGTATTTCTGTTTGCACCACTTCTGGCACAACAACCGAATTAAACATTATTGATTATCTAAAAGCCAATAAGGTTGAGCATAACCTAGTTGCCTTTGAAAAAGGCGATGAGGCGGTTGCTGCTTATAATAGCGGTAGATGCCAAGTATTTACCGCAGACCACTCAAGCCTTAGCGCTAGGCGTTTAACGCTAACTAATCCTGATGAGCATGTCGTTCTACCCGACATCATTTCAAAAGAACCTTTAGGGCCGGCAGTTCGCCAAGGAGACGATCAGTGGTTTAACATTGTTAAGTGGACACACTTTGCCATGCTAAACGCAGAAGAGCTTGGAATAACTAAAGCCAATGTAGAAGAGCAAAAGTCTTCTGATGATCCTGCCGTAAAAAGATTGCTTGGCCTTGAGGACGAATTTGGCGTTGCACTGGGGCTTAACAATTTATGGGCTTATAATATTGTTAAATTGGTTGGCAATTATGCTGATAGCTTCGAGGCAAACCTTGGCCCAAATACTAAGCTTGGCATTGCAAGGGGCAAAAATGCACTTTGGTCTCAGGGCGGTTTGCAATACGCGCCGCCAATTAGATAGGCGTTTAAAAACGCGTTCTAAGCAAGCCTAGATTAAACTTCATCATCACCTTTTGGTGGTTTCCAGTCATAAATCCATTTTTGCTTATCAAGCAATTTTCCAGGTTGTGAATAAGAGATAACCATATTGCGCGCAGTGCTGGCAGGAAAGCCCATATGGTACATATCACCATTGGAGCGCGCTAACTTGCGCATTTTATTGACACGCGTCATGCGCTTATTTTCAAAGCTTTTAAAAGCACTTTCATTTGTAGAATGCGTTGCCAGCGCATGCCCTAGTTCGCTAGCGTCTTCTAGTGCCATAGCCGCGCCTTGCGCAGAAAAGGGCAATAAGCCATGCGCACTATCACCAACCGCAATAATGTTGCCCTCATGCCATTTTTTTAACACTGGCGCTTCAAATATAGGCCAAACGCTCCACTTAGTTTGAAGGTTTAAAAGGTCTAAAAGTTCGCGCGAAATAAAACGAAGGGTTTTCTTCATGGGGGCAGGGTCAGCGTAAAATTGAACTTCTTGTACTGCTTTTTTATTTTTTAAAATGACAACAATATTTAAATATCGCCCTGAACTCACCGGATATAATAGAATGTGCTTATTGCGACCAAGGCACAAATGCACGCGTTCTTTATCAATAAAATCTGGCACAATTTGCATGGGCAGCATTGCGCGCCAGGCAACAAAGCCACTAAAACTTGCAGGCGCAGGATTTAAAACCTTTTGGCGAAGTGAAGATTTTATGCCATCAGCCAAAATAGCTGCATTTGCACTATGCGTTTCTAGCTTTGTGCCATTGCGCGTTATCAAACTTGCGCCATTTAAATGGCTCGTAATATCTTCAATTTGATGGTTTGTATGAATGGCAATGTCTGGTTTTATTTTGCAGGCTGAAAGTAAAACAGTATGCAAATCTGAGCGCTGGGTAGAAAGATAAGGCGCGCCATAAAAATTTTGGATGCTTTTGCCAAGCGGCACATTGTTTAAAAAATCACCAGTGCTCAATTCGCGTATATCAATGCCATCTGGCGCTACGCTCATATTGGCGATTTGTCGCTCTAAACCAAGATCGGCTAAAACATGCATAGCATTTGGGCTCAGCTGTATGCCAGCGCCAATGGGCTCGAAGGTTTTTGCTTTATCAAAAACACTTACAAAATAGCCGTTTTTTTCTAAGTAAAGGGCGCTTGCAAGCCCTGCAATGCCGCCACCTGCAATAACAATATGGCGGCTTTGGTTCATTCTAAGAGGCAGCTTCTAGCAAGCAACCAGCGGGTTCTGTCTGGTCGGCAGATAAATCAGCAGAAAACGTGTAAAGCGTAGAGCAATAAGGGCAAACTATTTGCGTATCAGCGCCCATATCTAAAAAAACATGAGGGTGGTCATGTGGCGCGCTGGCACCGCAGCACATAAACTTTGAAACGCCAATTTTTATTTCGCTAACACCAATATCGTTTTGAAAGTGTTTAACACTATGCTCTGCCATTGTTCGTTCCCAGCTCAATTACCAAATATTTGGTTGTTTCAATCTTTCTCACGTTTTAAAAGAATGCAAATATCTTTCAAGTCAAAATGCAATGAAATTGCATGTTAAGCTATAAAAACAAGAATCATCCACCAAAAGAAAGCATTCACACACTATCATGCCCATTGCTGAGCTTCCATCATCAAATATCTATTATGAAATTCATGAACTAAGTGAAGGTTTGCAAACTGGCGTTGAGCAAACAATTATACTGGTGCATGGCTTTGTATCCAATGCAAGGGTCAATTGGGTAAACACCGGCTGGGTAAAAAAGCTAGTAGATGCTGGCTATAAAACCATTGTTATGGACAATCGCGGCCATGGTAAAAGTCAAAAGTTTTATGAAGAAGATGACTATTCTTTAGAGGTCATGGCAAATGATACACTAGAATTGCTGAACCATTTAGATGTCACAAAATGCAATATCATGGGCTATTCTATGGGCGCTCGTATTTCTTCAAAATTGGTTATGCAAGACCCAAATCGTTTTGATAAACTTATCATTGCTGGCAATGCTTATAATATGATTGCAGGGGCGGGCGACTGGACACCAGTGCGCGATGCTATGCTCGTGCCAAGTCTACAAGACGTCACAACCAGACATGCAAGAGGGTTTCGATCATTTGCAGATCAAACCAATGGTGATCTTAAAGCACTAGCGGCTTGCGTAATGGGTGCAAGAGAGCTGTTTAGCGAGGCGCAGTTCAACCAAATTCAAAACGAGGTATTGGTTGCAATTGGAACTGACGATGACATTGCAGGTGAAAAAGAAAAATTTGTAGCTCTTATGCCAAATGCTACTTATTTGCCGATACCAAATCGCGATCATATGCGTGCAGTTGGCG
>JBGCEA010000175.1:0-3479 GCA_045105915.1 Nitratireductor sp. | reverse complement strand
AAAAACAGTTCTTTGCAGTTTGGCTAAATAATTAATACCGGGCCAAGATTTCACTTCATCTTTGGCAATAAAAGAAAGCGGCATAACACTGCCTAAAATCAAAATATCTGACCAAGAAATATGATTTGAAACCAACATCAAGGGGCGAATGGTAGAGACGGTTCCATGCACATGCACTTTTACACCCACCACATACAAAACAAATTTATGCCAAAGCACAGGAATAGTACGTGATAGTTTTTTAGAAAAAACAAACGCAAGCAATTGCAAAGGCAAAAGTAACAGTGTCACAAATAAAACTATCAGCAATAAAATGAATAAGCGAAGATTAGAGACCACTATTTATTCCATCTAATCTTTATGCGCTCAAATCAAGCTGCATAATATGGGCATCACTTCTCTCAGCGCTGCCTTGTGTGCTGTCGTCTTTCTCTTCATTCGAATAATAGCCCTTGCGCTCACCAATTTTCACATAGCCAGATTTTTTATATAATGAGATTGCCCCAAGATTTGCGCCATCGACCTCTAGAAAAATTTTCTTAACCCGCTCAATTAAGCAATGGCGCTGCATTTCGTATAGCAAATTTGCGCCAGCGCCTTGTTGCCTGTGTTTTGGGCTGGTTGCGATGGTAATAATCTCTGCTTCATCCAGCGTAATGCGATAAATCAAAAACCCTATTATTGTGTCTTTTTGTTTTGCGACTAAACACCAAACGCCATTATTGTTGAGCGTCGAAACTATTTCGCGCTCATCCCATGCTTTACTAAATCCTGCTTTATGAATTTGAGCGATGGCGTGCAGAGATACTTCTTCAAGCTCTTCAGCTTTAAGCGGGGCAATTTTCGTTTCTGCTCTAAATGGGTTCGCTATCATGAATCAGCAGTTTACTGGTCAGATCGCTCCACTGCAAACCCTTGTTGAACTTTCGCATCAGGTTTTCTCAAATAAAGCGGTTCTGGCCGAGTGCCATCATAACTGGCTTTACAGCCTTCAGCCGCAATAAACTCTATTGCACAATGCGCTTTAATATCAGCCAAAGTGGCATTGAGCGCTTTAGATACTTCTTCTGCGCCACTGCCGCATAAAGTAAGCGCTGCTGCTTTTAATATTTGTGAATTTTCTATGTCTGCAAGTTTTGCAACAAAAGGAGTGTTGGCAGCAGCAAATTCGCAATCAATTGTAAATTGGCAATAAGCCTCGCCTCTACCTGCCAGCTGAATAGCGCCAACAGGCTTATCTTTTATACCAGTTCGGCAAATCAAATTTTCTAAAATAGAAACACCAATTACAGGCACGCTAAGCGCGATGCCAAAACCGCGTGCAGTTGCAACACCCACTCTTATGCCCGTAAAACTGCCAGGGCCAATGCTAGTGATAACTCTATCAAGTCGCGCATGGTCTATGCCAGCTTGGTGCATAGTGGTGGAAATGATTTCCATCAAATGTTCTGCGTGCCCACGGCCAATGTCTTCGCTTTGTTTGCCAAGCACAATGCCTTGCTCGCTGTCATAAATACAGGCCGAGCAAAGTGAGCTAGATGTGTCTATAGCAAGTGCAATCATGAAGATACTATGTGCTAGGCAGGAGTAAGAGTCGAACTATCAATAAGTCTTAGGCGAAAAGCCTAAAGCTTATTCGCATAGGTGCAAAAGCTAGATAGCTTCTACTTCTTCAACTTCAGGAATGAAGTGACGAAGCAAGTTTTGAACACCATGCTTTAGGGTAGCTGTCGAAGATGGGCAGCCAGCACAAGCGCCCTTCATTTGAAGGTACACGATGCCATTTTTAAAGCCCTGAAATGTTATGTCACCGCCATCTTGCGCAACTGCAGGGCGCACGCGTGTTTCCAACAATTCTTTAATCGTATCTACAATTTGGCCATCAGCTTCATCAAAAAACTCGCCAACATCTGTGCTTGGCGCATCTTCATCGATAATTGCAGGATCACCCGAATTGTAGTGCTCCATAATAGCGCCAAGAATAGCAGGCTTTAAATGTGCCCAGTCAAAGCCCTCATCATCTGCGCCTTCTTTGGTAATTGTCACAAAGTCATACCCAAAGAAGACACCAGTCACACCCGGAATTTCAAACAAGCGCAGCGCAAGTGGCGAGTTGCTCGCAACTTCAGGATTTCTAAAATCAGCAGAACCTGATTCAATTACCGTTTTGCCCGGTAAGAACTTTAGGGTCGCAGGATTTGGCGTAGCTTCAGTTTGAATGAACATGTCGTTCGGCTCCAAGTAAGGGCGTTTAATCTAGTTTAGAATAATTCTAATCTCTAAGATAGTCATAATTTTGATCTAATCAAGGCGAGGGCAGGTCATATTTTTGGGCGCTGCTTTGCCTGTGCTTTTATCTCAAAAAGCCAATTATATCTTTAACTTCTTTTATAGTGCCTTGCGCAATTTCATTGGCACGCGAAGCGCCATCACGCAAAATAGCATCCACATCACCACTTGCATCCATTAGGCGTTTCATTTCACCATTTATGGGTGAAAGTTTCTCAACTGCCAGTTCTGCAAGCGCAGGTTTAAGCGCTGAAAACTCTTTGCCACCAAACTCATTCAACACATCTTCTTTAGACTGCTCATTAAGCGCTGCATATATGCCAATCAAATTGTTGGCTTCTGGGCGCTCTTTCAAAGCTTCCAGCGTTACGGGCAACGCATCAGAATCTGACTTTGCTTTGCGAATTTTCATCGCAATCGTATCTGCATCATCGGTCAGGTTAATGCGCGATTTATCAGAAGGATCAGATTTTGACATTTTCTTAGAACCATCTCGCAATGACATAATTCTGGTAGCAGGGCCTTCAATCAAAGGCTCTGTCATTGGAAAGTATGAATCGCCATGTTGCAATTTTGCAATTTGATCAGAAAAGTCATTGTTAAATTTAGCCGCAATATCGCGCGTGAGTTCTAAGTGCTGTTTTTGATCATCGCCCACAGGCACATGCGTAGCGCGATAAAGCAAAATATCAGACGCCATTAATGTTGGATAAGAGAAAAGACCAACAGAAGCATTTTCGCGGTTCTTGCCAGCTTTTTCCTTAAACTGGGTCATTCTGTTCAACCAGCCCATGCGTGCAACACAGTTAAACACCCAAGCAAGTTCGGCATGGCCAGAAACTTGGCTCTGGTTAAAGATAATGTGTTTTTTAGGATCAACACCAGCCGCAATAAATGCGCTCGCTACTTCACGAATATTGTTTTGAAGTTCGCTAGGGTCTTGCCAAACCGTAATAGCGTGCAAATCAACAACGCAATAAATACATTCATGTGTATCTTGCAAAGACACAAAGCGCTTTATCGCGCCAAGATAATTACCAAGGTGAAGATTGCCAGTTGGCTGCACACCAGAAAAGACGCGGTTGGAAGGCTGACTCATAATATTCTCTTTCTTTGTTGCCTGTGCATTGGACCGCAAAGGCTATAATTTATGAGCGCGTTATGAACGAGGCGCTAAAATTCTGCAAGAT
>JBGCEA010000174.1:0-3851 GCA_045105915.1 Nitratireductor sp. | reverse complement strand
TGCATCAATTCTTCTTCTGTTGTTTCTAAGTTCATAGCAATAACAAATCCTTGAATAAGCTCTGTTACTTCTGCGCCAACCATATGCGCGCCTAGCAATTCACCGCTCACCTTATCAAAGATAACCTTAATCATGCCATTGTCTTCACCAAGCGCGATGGCTTTACCATTTGCAACAAATTGATAGCGCCCAACACGAATGTCACGCCCTTCTTCTTTTGCCTTTGCTTCTGTTAAGCCAACAGATGCAACTTGTGGATGACAATAAGTACAGCCAGGAATTTTAGCTTTGTCCATTGGGTGCACATTTGGAAGGCCTGCAATTTTTTCAATACAAATCACGCCTTCATGTTCAGCTTTGTGCGCCAGCATTGGTGGGCCAGCAACATCACCAATTGCAAATATGCCATCTACATTTGTTTTGCCATATCCATCAATAACCACACAGCCGCGATCCGTTTGAACACCAAGTTCTTCAAGGCCAAGATTTTCGATATTGCCAACAACACCAACAGCCGAAATCATGCGGTCAGCTTCAATCACTTCAACTTTGCCATCTAGCGTTTCAACGCTGGCTTTTACAGAATTTGCCAATTTTTCCACCTTAGAAACTTTAGCTTCTGTTATAATTTTAAGACCCTGCTTTTCTAAAGCCTTGCGTGCCATTTTTGAGATTTCTTCATCTTCAACAGGCATAATGTTTTTCATCAATTCCACAACTGTTACATCAACGCCCATAGCGTTATAAAAAGATGCGAACTCAATGCCAATTGCGCCAGAGCCCATAACAAGCATCGTTTTTGGCAATTGCTTTGGCACCATGGCTTCAAAGTAAGTCCAAATCAAATTACCATCTGGCTCCATGCCAGGAATAGCGCGAGGACGCGCACCAGTGGCAACAATAATGTTTTTAGCTTTGTAAGTGCCCTCACCCAAAACGCCTTTTGGCAAAGGGTTTTGCGGCTCCATTGGTGCTTTAGTGCTCTTGCCCACTATTACTTCGCCAGCTTTGGCAATTTTTGCTTCGCCCCAAATAACGTCAATTTTGTTTTTCTTCATCAAGAAGCCAACACCGCCATTTAAACGAGCAGACACACCGCGCGATCTTGCAACAACATCATCAACATTGGCAGTCATTGTGCCTTCTAAAGTTAGGCCATAGTCTTTGGCGTGGTCTGCAAAATGCTTAATTTCAGCAGAACGCAAAAGCGCTTTAGTTGGAATACAACCCCAGTTAAGGCAAATACCTCCCAAATGTTCGCGCTCAACAATTGCTGTTTTTAAGCCCAATTGCGCAGCTCTAACAGCCGTTACATATCCACCAGGACCAGAACCAACAATGATAACGTCATAAACATCTGACATATTAAAACCCTTTTATGTTCCGCACTTTTAAAGTGCTTAAATTTAGTATAATTATGCCACATGGATATTGTAGCAACATTACTCTCACTTATATCGCCTCAAGCCATTCTTGAACTGCCTTGGCATATCAAAGGGCCTGTTCTATTTATTTTTGCCTTAATGATATTTAACACCATTAGATCAGTGTTAAAATTTCGTCTTATAAAGGCAGCATTTTCATTGTTCTATACAATCATTCTAGCCATTATGGTCACAACTTGGGCACCATTAATTGGTGCATTTGATGGTAGTAACGATCCATTAAAACAACAAAAAACGAATAGTTCTGACAAAAACTAGGCCAACATTCCTGCTGGCATTTCAATATAATCTTTAAATGCTTTGGCAAGTTCTGCACCAAGCGCTCCATCAATTACTCGGTGATCAAAAGCAAAAGTTGCACTCATAATTGTTGCTGCAACGATTTCATCGCCCTTAACCACTGCTTGCTTTTGGCCTGCGCCAATTGACACAATCGATGCGTGCGGCGGATTAATGATGGATGTGAAATTATCAACGCCAAACATGCCCAAATTAGAAACAGCAGATGAGCCGCCAGAATATTCATGCGGTGCTAGTTTTTTGTTTTTTGCGCGTTTTGCCATGTCTTTAACTTCAGCAGAAATTTGAGACAAAGTTTTAAGTTCAGCTTTTCGAACAATTGGCGTAAACAACCCATCGGGCACAGCAACAGCAACACCCACATCTGAGTGTTTATGAATAATACGATTATCTGCAGACCATGCAGCATTTGCCATTGGTACTTTTTGCAGTGCCATAGCCATGGCTTTTACAATGAAATCATTCACTGAAATTTTAAACGCAGGCTTTTCATCAACCATTGGTGCGGCTGCATTCATTTGCGAGCGTAACGCCAAAAGCGCATCTAATTCGCATTGCATTGTAATGTTATAAGAAGGAATGCTTTGCGTACTATCAAGTAAGCGCTCTGCAATTACTCGGCGCATGCCATCATGTGGCAACAATTCATAATCACCATCTTCAAATGCACTTAAGATTTTCGCATCATCAGCGCCTACATTTGCTGGCGCATTGGTAGTTGTAGCTGAAGTACCTGCAGATGTTGATACACCGCCCGACGCCACAAAGTCTGCTACGTTTTGCGCAATAATACGGCCGTTAGGGCCAGTGCCTGCAATATCAGCAATATTCAAACCAGCTTCTTTTGCTTTTGCTCTTGCAAGTGGCGATGCAAATACACGATCACCTTTATCAGCTGCTACAGCAGAACTTGTTCCACCAGTTGTGCCGCGCACATCAGAAACAACAATTTTGTTCTTTGCACCAGAACCTGCAAGGCTTGAAAGATCAACGCCCGTTTGTTCTGCTACACGCTTTGCAAGTGGCGTTGCTTTTACGCCATCACTATTGCTAGCAGCTTTTACTGGTTCAGCTTTTGGCGATGCATCTGAAGTCGCAGAGGCGCTAGTTGTTGGCGCCTCAATGCTAGAAGCATCTTCGCCTTCTTCAGCCAAAACAGCAATCACAGCATTTACCTTCACGCCTTGCGTTCCAGCATCTACCAAAATCTTAGCAACAACGCCTTCATCAACCGCTTCAACTTCCATTGTAGCTTTATCGGTTTCAATTTCAGCAATCACATCGCCAGCACTAACGCTATCGCCCTCTTTAACCAACCAATTGGCAAGGTTGCCCTCTTCCATAGTTGGCGACAAAGCTGGCATCGTTATATTAATCGGCATTGCAAACTCCCACTTGCTTTAATTAATTTTGATCAAGAAATTGACCTTCATTAAGCAGCATATTTTTCGTCACTGTCACCCTGCCATCATCAGCAGGAATGATATCAGCCAGCTTAGTTAAGCGCTTTTCTTCTTCAATCGCTTTATAAACGGCTTCTTGTGGCGATAACTCAATATTAAAAAGCGCCTCAAGCGCATCTTTAGTCACCGCCAACACAATTTTTCTACCATCAAACAACACACTGTCTGTCATAGGTTCAAAACGAACCGTTTTTATATCAAGACGCTGTGTCATTTAATGGCGTTCATTTCATAAGCCCTATGCTTAGCGATATGTCACAGCTTTAACAGCTGCCACAACCTCACCCACATTTGGCAAAGCAAGCTTTTCCAAATTAGCCGCATAAGGCATTGGCACGTCTTTGCCGCATATAGTGATCACAGGTGCATCTAAATAATCAAACGCAAGTTGCGAAACTTGAGCCGCAATATGATCGCCAACAGAAGATTGCGGGAAGCCTTCTTCTACTGTTACCAAACGGCCTGTTTTCTTAACAGATGCAAGAACTGTATCCATATCAAGCGGGCGAATAGTGCGAAGATCAATGATCTCACAATCAATGCCTTCTTTTGCAAGTTCTTCAGCCGCTTTTACTGCGTAAGTCATACCAATTGAGAATGAAACGATTGTGCAATCTGCACCCTTTTTGTGAATACGCGCTTT
>JBGCEA010000173.1:0-3771 GCA_045105915.1 Nitratireductor sp. | reverse complement strand
ATTGGTATTTCGCAGCAAGATTTGAAAAAACTCTGCAGACCTTTTGAACAAGCGCAAAACCAACTTACGCGCAACCACAAAGGCTCTGGTCTTGGCTTGGCTATTTCTCGTTCACTTGCAGAAATGCATGGCGGCGCTTTGAAAATTCGCTCACGCGAGGGACACGGCACCATTGTTTCGCTTCAACTGCCGGTTAAGCCGAGCAACAAAAATGTTGGCGTTGTTGCTAATAAAAATCAAGAAGATCTCATCAAGCTTATGGCTTCTTAAGCTTTCAAATTACCTGCCCAACTAGGAAACCCCAGACCTTTATGGTCTGGGGTCTTTTTTTATAGCGGTATTATGCTTTAGCCTTTATGGTGCTTGCCGCCTCTTTTTTTTCCATGCTTGCCGCCACGTTTTTTAAGCTCATCGCCTTCTAATTTTCCATCTGCATTTAGATCTAAATATGCAAATGTAATTTTTGCGCGATCATCAATTTCGGTTTTTGCAATTGAACCATCGCCATTGGTATCTACACGCTGCATCAAGCGATCTACGCCTTTTGCTAAGCGATCTTCAGCACGCTTTTCGCCTCTTTTCATACGCTTGTTTGAAGCGCTTTGTTCCCCATCTTCGGCCCGTTTTGCATCACGCGCAGCTTTGCGCTCTTCCATCTTAGCTTTCAACCCAGCTTCTAATTCGTCTTTGCTTAAAAGCGCATCTGCATTTGTGTCGGCGCTTGTGAAGAAGCCATTAATGTTTTGGGACACCTCATCAAAGGTAATTGCTTTGTCATTATTTACATCAGCATTTTGTAAGAAAATATGGGCAACACCTTTGCCGCCTCTTTTGCCACCACGTTTGTCATTGTCTGCAAAAGCAGTTGAGCTCACAGAAAAAGCAACAACGATTGCGGTTGATGCAGCCAGTACAGATTTCATCGTATTTTTCATTTTTAGTTTTCCTTTCAATTATCGGCTATGCCGTTTTCCTGCACCATGACGACCATTCATCATGTGCGGACATAACTGATTAAGGCACTAAAAGTGTTCGAAAGGTGTTGCGTATGGCTTCATTACTTTCTTTTAATGTGCTGGAAAGGTGTGGTTCATCTGGCGAGCCTGTATGCTCGCATAGCATGGCAAAAAGTTCGGGTGTGGCTTCTTTTGGATCGAATTTATCGTCCAAATTCACACGCAAAATTTGTAAAACAGAATTGTATAATTCAAAGGCAATTTTCAATTCATCTAATTGAGCCTTGCTAATTGTTGTGCTTGGCAGTTGCTCTAAAATTGAGATCGTCGATTTATCTGAATTGAATTGAACTTTGTGGCCATTAATAAGCGCGCCCCATTGAGCGATAAATTCTATGTCTATTACACCCCCTGGTATCGTTTTTAAATCATAGCGGTTTATTGCGAGTAATTGCTTATCAATGGTGCGCCGCATTTTTAGCACTTCTTTTGTGACATCTTCTTTTGATCGCTTTGTCGATAAAAGCGTTTTTAACGCGTCTTCAATTTGGACTTGAAAATCTGTATCGCCTGCAACCACTCTGGCTCTAACCAGTGCCTGTTGTTCCCATACCCATGCTTCATTTTTTTGGTAGTTCACAAAGCTATCTATGTGTGTGGCAAGTGGGCCAGAGTTGCCAGATGGGCGCAATCTAAAATCTAGCTCATATAACACCCCATTGGCCGTGGGGGCGCTCATAGCTGTTATTAAGCGTTGCACAAAACGCATGAAATATTGAGCCGTATAGAGCGGTTTTTCACCATCCGATTTTTCTTCGCCCTCATCACATGTATATAAGAAAATCAAATCAAGGTCAGAACCAGCGGTTAGCTCTTCGCTTCCCAGCCTGCCCATACCAAGGGTGGCAAACTTAGCGCCTTTTATTTTGCCGTGTATTTGTTCAAATTCAATACGCACCAAATCGATAGCGCTTGTGAGCAACACTTGCGCTAATTTACTGAAGGCTCTGCCTGCTTGGTTTGCATTTATGGTTCTGTTTATCAGGCGAACGCTGATTAAAAACTTTTGTTCATTTGCAAAAATTCTAAGCTGCTCTAACTTATCTTCATAGACAGTGCATTGCTCTAGGTCTGTTTGCAGCTTTTTGGCTAGACTTTCTTTGCTTGGAATTTTTGCGCTGAAAAATGGATCTATAAGGCCATCAAAAATATGCGGCCGCCTTACAATAATTTGCGCAAGCCTTGGGGAAGAACCCAAAATGGTTGTGAGCAGCCTCAATAAATTTGGGTTCGACTTTAAAATTGAAAAAAGCTGCACTCCAGCTGGCAAGCCTTTTAGAAAATCTTCAAAGGCAAAGAAGGCTTTATCTGGTTGTGCGGCTTCTGAAAATGCCTCTATGAGAGCAGGCGTGAGCTCTGTTAGCATTTCTCTTGCAGAGGCACCTTGCGCAGCCTTGAGCCTGCCATAGTGCCAACCACGCAATGTTGCGATAATTTGGCTTGGTTGTTTAAAGCCAAGATTTGTGAGGGTTTCTAGGGTTTGAGGATCGTCATTATCACCTGTAAAAACTAAATTGCCACCTTTGCCTGTAAGTTCTGGTGATGCCTCAAACAGTGCAGCGTAATGATATTCAACCTTCGTCATTACCTCTATTAATTTTTCTGAAAAGGTATCTGCATCTTTTTCACCCATCATTAAAGCGATGCGTTTTAAGCCCTCATCATCATTTGGCAAAAGGTGTGTTTGCTCATCTGCTACCATTTGTATGCGGTGTTCAACATCTCGCAAATACCAATAGCACTCTTCCATTACATCGCGTGCTTCTTCGCTTATCCATTCCATTTTGGCTAAATCGTAGAGCGATTGTATTGTTTTGATAGACCTAAGGTCTGTGTCTCTGCCACCTGCAATTAATTGCTGGGTTTGCACAAAAAACTCAATCTCTCTTATGCCCCCTCGCCCCAATTTTACGTTGTGGCCTTTAATAGCAATTTCGCTGTGCCCCTTGTGCGCATGAATTTGTCTTTTAATTGAATGCACATCAAAGATTGCCGCAAAGTCTAGATATTTGCGCCAAATAAAAGGCTCTATGCCTTTTAAAAATGCGTCGCCTGCTTTTATGTCGCCAGCGCTTGGGCGCGCTTTAATAAAGGCCGCTCTTTCCCAATTTTGGCCATAGGCTTCGTAGTAGTTAAAAGCGGCATCGGTTGAAATGGCGAGTGGTGTAGAACCTGGATCTGGGCGCAATCGAATGTCTGTTCTAAAGACATATCCATCGCCTGTTCTCTCTTGGAGTAGCTTTGATAAAAGTTTGGTAAAGCGCACAAACAAGGAGGTTGCATCATCGTCCGGTAATTGCATTTTTGCAGATAAATCAAAAAAGACGATGATATCGATATCGCTTGAATAATTAAGTTCGTGCCCGCCTAGCTTTCCCATGCCAAGAATTATGAGACCACTATCTGCGCTTGGATTTTGCTCATCAACCAGTACAAGTTTTTCATTTTGATGGAATTGAAACAAAAGGAAGTTGCAACCAGCGCTTAAACTGGCTTCAGCAAATTGACTTAAAAGCTCGGTTATACGAGCTGTAGGCATAGAGCCTGATAAATCTGCCAGCCCCAAAGCGCTGGCCACTTGTCTTTTTGCTATGCGTAATATTTTCTGCAGTTCTTCTAAAGAGCTTGCGGTGCGCCAACTCTCATAAGTTTGCGTGATGATAGTTTCTACATTGGCTTCAAAGCTGTTTGAAAGCAATTTTGCAAGATCGGCTTTATGGATAAGGCTTGCATCACGCAAAAAATGAGAAAGAGA
>JBGCEA010000172.1:0-6053 GCA_045105915.1 Nitratireductor sp. | reverse complement strand
CAAGGGGCTGACCCACAAGAATTTGATAAGCAGAGAAAAGCGCTGCAAACACGCACAAAAAACATAGATGAAGAGACTAAAAATATTTCGCTTAGTCTTTCATTTAGGTCAACCGAAGAAGTTTTAAATGCCGTTGATACCGTGTTCTCTTTGCCAGAAAATGCAAAAGGGCTGATACAAGATGGCAATGTTAGTAGCCACACCGCTAATAGAGCCAGCGACATTGGTGAGGTTAGTATTTGGCCTTTAATAGAAAAGCCCGAAAAAATTAAGAAGACTGAATGGCTAGACCCGTATGATAAGCTTCAAGAAGAAAATGCAGAAGTTGTTTTAGCAAAGCGTATTTCGAAACAAATAAAGCAATGGCTTGATAGGCGCGAAAAATTACCAGGGCGAGAAGAAAAAATTTCCGCTGGTGATATTTTAATCTTGGTGCGCAAGCGCGATTTATTTGCCAGCGCCATAACACGTGAATTAAAGCGTGCAAACCTACCAACAGCAGGTGCAGACAGACTAAAGCTTACTGAGCATATTTTGGTTGAAGACATGATGGCGCTTGGCAGATTTGCGATGATGCAAATTGATGATTTGGCATTGGCTGGTCTTTTAAAAAGTCCGTTATTTGACCTATCAGAAGAAGAGCTGTTTGAACTTGCAAACTTACGCGGCGCTGCAACACTGCACGATGCTATTTATTCAAACAGCGACAAATACTCTGCAGCGCTTCTAAGCAAGTTAGAGCCAATCAAAACAAACATAAGCCAAATTTTGCAAGACGCGCGAAACAAACCTGCATTTGAATTTTATGCAGATTTGTTTGCAACGCACGATTTAAGAAAACGCTATTTGCAGCAAATGGGCAGCGAAGCAGAAGAAGTGATTGATGGCTTTTTACAGGCAGCGCTCAATCACGATATTAAAAGCGCGAGTGGCATAATAGATTTTATTGAATGGCTTAGTAATGCAGAACCAGAAATAAAAAGAGAAATAGATTTAGAAGCTAATGAGATAAGGGTTATTACCGTTCACTCTTCTAAGGGCTTAGAAAAGCCGATTGTGTTTTTGGTCGATCCTGGCAGTAAGGTATTTGATACTGGAAAACACATGCCAAAGATTGCGAGCCTAAAAGACAATAAAGGCAATAACGCTTTTATTTGGCAACCAAAAACTGAAAACCATATTGAAGAAACGCAAGCGTTTCGTGATAAGGTTGAGCAAGATGCCGAGGACGAATATAGACGCTTGCTCTATGTAGGCATGACACGCGCTGCTGATAAATTGATTGTATGTGGCTATGGCAAAAATGATGCACCGCATAACCATTGGCATAAAATGGTGAAGCGCGGCTTGGTAGATGGCAATAGCGGCAGAGCCAATGGCAAACTGATTGATGAAATTCAAAATGAAGAAATAGTTGCGCAGCACTGGAAGATTGAAAACCCGCTTCATAAAGAACGAGCTCAAAAAGAAAAACCTGTTGTTGAGCCAGCTACTGCGCATAAAGCGCAATGGCTTTTTGAAGCTGCAAAACCAGAATATTTAGCGCCCAAACCACTCACACCTTCTGGTGTTTTGGGTTTGTCGCAAATTGATGATGAAAAAGACAGGAGCCAAGACGTTGGTTCTAAAAATGCTTTGAATAAGGGCAATGCTATTCATAGGCTTTTACAAATTGTTCCAGATATTGAGCCGCAAAAAAGAGATGCACTGTTCGAATCATTTTTTAAGAATCATCAAATTGATTTTACTTCGACCAATGAAAAAGAAATTCGCTCAAGCGTTGAACAAATAATGAACGATGAAAATTTAAGCGAATTGTTTGGCGCTAATTCTCGTGCAGAAATTTCGATTAGTGGCGAGGTAACGCTTGCTGATGGAAAAACGCATTTGGTAAATGGCCAAATTGATAGGCTGGTTATTGGCGAGGGGATTGTAAAAATATTTGACTACAAAACCAACTACCAAGTACCAAAGAACCCTTATGAAGTGTCTTCAAACTATGTAGCGCAAATGGCGCTTTATAGAGAATTGATCAAACAGATATACGATCAAAAGAAAGTTGTTTGCAGTATTATATGGACGCAAACAGGCGAGTTAATGTGCCTTACAGATGATATTTTGGACAAACAATTAGCTCAACTCACCAATACTTGAACAAATGCTACTTGACGAAAAGCCCAGCGCTTCTTACCTATAACCCAACACAAGCTAGAAGTTTGATTCTAGATACAAAGAAGGATGCAATTATGCCAACCGTAAAAATAGATGATAGTAATTTTCAAAATGAAGTAATTGGTTCTGATATTCCAGTTGTTGTAGATTTTTGGGCTGAATGGTGTGGCCCATGTAAAATGATTGCGCCTTCTTTAGAAGAGATTTCTGAAGAAATGGCTGGCGAAGTGAAAATCACAAAGCTGAACATTGATGAAAACCCAGACCTTGCAGCGCAATTTGGTGTTCGTTCAATTCCAACATTAGTTGTGTTTAAAGGTGGCGAGCCTGTGGCTATTCAAGCAGGCGCAAAGCCAAAGAGCGCAATTGCTGACTGGATTAAATCTGCTTAAATTTTAGAATTTTGATGATTAAAAAGCGCTGCTTATGTGGCGCTTTTTTTATGCCTTTTTACAAAGGCTATTGAGCAAATATTAAACTGGTGGTGTGTGGTTTTTTTCTAAAACTTCACCAACCATGTAAAGCGATCCGCACATTAAAATGCGAGCTTTGCCTTTTTCAATTTTTGCAATTGCTTGAAGCGCTGATTCAACATCTGTGCTGGCTTCAGTTTTTAGTCCGCAATTGCTGGCTAGTTCTGCAAGGGTCTTTGGATTAATCCCTGCTTCGCTACTTGGAATTGGTATCGTAATAACTTTTTTGGCTTGGTCTTTGAATTGATCAAAAAAGCCGCTTGGGTCTTTTGTATCCAGCATTGCACAAATTAAATAAACAGGCAGACCGTCGATTGATGAGAGTTTAGCAAGTTCGTTTGAAAGCATTTTACCAGCGGCTGGGTTATGACCTCCATCAATCCAAATATCAAAATCGTCTGCTCTTGATGCTGGCAGATCAGATACTAATTTCGCTTTTTGCAAACGCTCAAAACGACCCGGCCAATAGACTGTGCCCATTGCCTTTTCAAAGGCGGTTGCTGAAACATCTACCTTCGCGTGTCTAAGGGCGGCTATGGCAAGTGTTGCATTGTCTATTTGGTGCGTGCCATTGAGCTTTGGTAAAGGCAGGTCTAATAAACCCCATTCATCTTGATAGATAAATCTACCGTTTTGCTGATACCCATCAAAATCTTGTCTCGCGATATAGGCATTGCAATTTATATCATTTGCAACATCTTCAATCACGCTTCTAGCGCCATCTGTTTGCTGGCCTACTATAACAGGCACGCCTTGTTTAATGATACCAGCTTTTTCAAACGCTATTTTTTCAATTGTGTCGCCAAGATAAGCCTGATGGTCTAACGCGACCGGTGTAATAATAGTGGCCACTGGCGCTTTGATAACATTGGTAGCATCTGCGCGCCCACCAAGACCCACTTCTAAAATGGTATAGTCTGCCTTATTCTTTGCAAACAATTGAAAGGCAACTGCAGACATAATTTCAAAGACTGTAATTTTTTGACCAGCGTTAGCAGCGCTCACAGTCTCTATCGCTTCTTCTAAGGCTTTGTCTGATACAAATTTTCCGCCATCTATCATGCCAATGCGATAGCGCTCATTCCAGTTTACTAAATGAGGCGATGTATGCACATGCGCGGATAAACCATTGGCTTCTAAAATTGCACGTAAAAAGGCGCTCGTAGAGCCTTTGCCATTTGTACCGGCTATATGAAATGTAGGCGGAATTTTGGTGTGCGGATTACCAAGACTTTCTAGAAGCTTAGAGATGCGCGTGAGCGATAAATCAAACCCTTTAGGGTGATTTGCAAGCAGTTTTTCAATTTGAGATTCAACGCTCAACTGGACCTCAACAACATTATTTGAAGAAAAAATGCAGCTGATTATTCAGCTGCTTTGTCCAAAATCTCAACCGCTTCATCTGCAATTTCTACAACCTTAGAATCAACTTCTGCTGTTTCTTTAGTTTCATCGCTTTTAGCAGCCTCTAGCTTTAAAACGCCATCTGGTGTTTCTTCGCTTGTTTCTTTTAGAGCTGGCATTTTCATGAGCAAGCGAAGCATACGCGCTAGTGTGTTGCGCATGTCTTTGCGTTCTACAACCATGTCTACCATGCCGTGATCTACAAGATATTCGGCTGTTTGGAAGCCTTCTGGTAGTTTTTCACGAATGGTTTGTTCGATTACGCGTTTGCCAGCAAAACCAATTTCTGCACCAGGCTCAGCCATATGCACATCGCCAAGCATAGCATAAGATGCTGAAACGCCACCTGTTGTAGGGTTTGTTAGGAACACAATATATGGAAGGCCTGCTTCTTTTAAACGCTCAACCATTACTGTTGTGCGTGGCAATTGCATTAAAGACAAGATGCCTTCTTGCATGCGCGCGCCACCAGATGCTGGGAACATTATAAGTGGGCATTTAAGTTCTAATGCTTTTTCAAAAGCTTGAACAATAGATTCGCCAGCCGCCATACCAAGCGAGCCACCCATAAAACCAAACTCATGGATTGAAACAACAACTTGTTGCTCGTGCAAATCACCAATTGCGTTGATGATTGAATCTTCAAGGCCTGTTCTTGCGCGATAGTCTTTTAGTCTGTCCGTGTATTTTTTTGAATCACGAAACTTTAGTGGATCTTGCGCTACATTTGGCTGTGCCATCGTTTCATATTCGCCGCCATCAAACAAATAACCAAGGCGCTCTGTTGCGCTGATTTTCATGTGATAACCAGAACTTGGAATAACGCCTAAATTAGCTTTTAGGTCTGAATGAAAAACCATCTCGCCAGATTGCGGACATTTAATCCATAGATTTTCAGGCATCTCTTTGCGCTGAAGAATTGAATTAAGTTTTGGTCTTACGTAGTTTGAAATCCAGCTCATAACTTTTCTACCTAGTTTAGTGGCAGCCTTTTTAATTTAAAAAAATTTAACGTTTTTCTTTGCTAAGGGCAAGCTAAAGCAAACATAAAGCACCTTAGCCCCTGTGAATATAGTTAATAGCGATATATTACTTTTTTGGTTTTTTACCAGCTTTGGCAACGCCTGAAGCCAATTCGCTGACCAGTTTTTTAACCGCTGGCACTGTTTTGCGTGTTGCTAGCCCTTTTTTCGACAGGCTGTCTTTTATGACATTTACAATAGCAGAGCCAACCACCACGCCATCTGCGCCCTTGCCTATGGCGGCGGCTTGCGCTGGACTTTTAACCCCAAAGCCAACAGCAACTGGTAGATCTGTTTTAGCTTTAATACGTGCAACAGATTGCGCAACTTCTTTTGGTTTTGGAAGCGCGGCGCCAGTAATGCCTGTAATAGACACATAATAAACAAAACCAGATGTGTTTTGTAGCACTGTGTCTAGGCGCTTATCGTCTGTTGTTGGTGTTGTTAGACGAATGAAATTTATGCCAACTTCTAATGCTGGCAAGCATAATTCGTCATCTGCTTCTGGTGGAAGGTCTACAATGATTAAGCCATCAACGCCTGAAGACTTTGCCTTCTTTAAAAACTTTTCAACGCCATAAATATAGATAGGGTTATAATAGCCCATTAAAACGATAGGCGTTTTTTTGTCTTCTTTACGAAACTCAGAAACAACTTTGAGCGTTTTAGCCAGTGTTTGGCCACTTGCTAATGCACGCTGGCCCGCTAGCTGAATTGAGGGGCCATCTGCCATTGGATCAGAAAATGGCATGCCAACTTCAATCACATCAGCGCCAGCCTTTGGCAGTGCTTTTATAATTTCAATTGAGGTTTCCATGTCTGGATCGCCAGCCATAACAAAGGTCACAAGCGCAGGGCGCCCTTGTTCTTTTAACTCTGCAAATCTTGCTTCAATGCGTGATGGTTTCATAATCTTTAAACTCTATTATCTTTGCAAATCAAAGCCGAGCGCTTTGCCAACTGTAAATACGTCTTTATCACC
>JBGCEA010000171.1:0-4337 GCA_045105915.1 Nitratireductor sp. | reverse complement strand
TAAACTCATGTTTGGCTCGATGCTCTCCATCGATGAGCCGCACCTAATTGAGCGCTATAATAAAGCGCTTAAAGGCTTTGGCTTGAAGGCCACAAAGCTTGAGCGTTTTTCAATAGATATGACTGGCTTCTCGCCAGAGGTGGGCCATGAGATTGGCGATCTTGAATATTTAGACCCACAAGGCGTGAATAGGCGTTTTATTATTTTGATGCCAGAGCAAGAGCGTTTGCCAGTGGTGCACACTAGGTTTTCAAATACTGAAGAATTGATGCTGAAATTCTTTGAAAAAAATAAGCGCGAAATTTTTGCGCTCACCATCAAAGATGTTTTGTATGGCGAAATTGAAGACAGTATTGAAAAGGTCGTGAATATTGATGATCTGTTAGAAATATCTGAAGTTGAATTTAAACTTTCAACTTCTACCGATATTTTGGGTAAGCGCATGGATTTGCAAGCGCTCATTGATAAGTTGCAAAAAGACCCCGACGCATGGCGTAATGATGAGATGCTGGAGCGAATGGTGGCGCTCTCCAAGATTACGGGCGATATAAGAACCAATGAATTGCTGCCACGCGAGGTAGTGTTTAGGCACGATGCGTTTTGGACATCGCATTTTGGCGGTGTTTATATTTTTAATGATGAAAACCAAATTACGGTTATTGCAAACTCTGGTGCTAAGGGCTTTCGAAAATCGCGCCCATGGGAAGTGGCCTATATAGATATTAATGATCACAAAGACGTATTTGAGTTTTTGCAAGAGAGTGGACGCATAGAAGCGCCAAATCAAAAGTGGATAAAGCGCTCTGGTTTGTTGAAGCGCCGCCAGCGCATGATCTTGTTAAAAATGATGATGGATCGTGATCCGCAAATTGATCTAAATGCGCTTACCTCAAAACATATTGATAGATGGGCGCGTCAAAATGCAGAAATGGTTGAGAGAAATGAGTCTCTTGAAGCGCTTATGGATGCAGATAAATTAGTGAATAATTTTTGGGGCAAGTCTTCAAAATTTGATATGGATGATGTGAAAGACGAAGATTTGTTTTTGGTTTCGCGCGCAAATCCCAAACATGCTGATTTGTGGCTAATTAACCGTCTGATATCTGAATATCTTGAATTTGATTTTTTGACTTTGTTTGTCTTTAACAAGCAAGGTTTTTATGAGCGCTACAAAACGTGGCCAGAAAATTATAGAGAATTTGTTGTCAATTCTATTCGCGATACTTACTTTAGTGATAAAAGTGGTCTGCGCGCAAAATTGTATGGCTAAGAAAAACACCAATTTGAACTTATGGGAGTTTGAAAATGCTTGATCCTGTTGTGGATTTTTTTGTTAAAATTTTTGAAATGATAGGGCGGGGCATTGGCTTGGTTATTGCTGCCATTTTGTGGCCCTTTGTTCAGGTGAGTAATTGGTATTCAAGGCGTGGCTGGATATTGCGAGGCGTAATTGGCCTCTTGGCTTTGGTGTGGCTTGGCTCTTATCTGTTTTTCTTTTGGCATTCGCAGCGCTGGGTAAATTTTGATACAGACTATCCATTGGCTTATAAATTAGAAGAGCGTTTGGTGAACCCAGGTGAAAAGCTAGCGGGCGCTAATGAAAATCAATGTTCGCCTTCAGCCATTGTTGAAATATCGGCTGATTTGATTGATTTTAACGTCAACCAAAACCGCTGGATACCTTCTATGCTTTTATCAAAATTTGGTTTCTTTGGTTTGCCTTGGAAAAACACTCCGTTTTTTGACAATAAGGCTGCGTTTCAGCTTGGTGTAAATCAGGTGTTGCGCCGTACTTCTTTAGAACTTGTTGATACGCTTGGGCGTGTTCGCGGTACTTCGCAAATTGATCAGCAATTGCAAAATGCACGTGGTAATTTGTCATTTGATGAAGAGACTTGGTATTTTGGTCTTGATCCATTTGGCCCAAAATCGCCAACGCCTACTTTTTATAGAAGTGCTGTGCGTGACCTAAATACCTTTAATGATAGACTTGTTGCATGCGATGCTACTTTTGATACTAGAGCAGATAATTTGCAAAAGTTTTTAGATCGTATTGCAAGTGATATTGGTTCAACTTCAGACATTATGCGCCAACGCATGGAAGCCAGCAATGCTGGTTGGTTTGATACCAGAGCAGATGATCGCTTTTGGTTTGCTTATGGGCAGCTCTATGCTTATCACGGTTTGCTGTCGGCAACGCGTAGTGATTTTCAAGAGGTAATTGGCAAACGTAACCTTGGTAAAATTTGGGATATCACAAATGAGCAATTAAGAGCTGCGCTTAATATTCAGCCAGCCATTATTTCAAATGGTGGTGAAGCCAGTTGGATAATGCCTTCGCATTTAGCGACGATGGGTTTTTACTTACTACGTGTTCGCGCAAATCTAACTGAAATGCGTGACGTACTTAAGAACTAAGCAGGGCGCTTTAGCGCGGTTATTTAGTTTTATAATTGTTTAAATTGAAATGCAGCAGCCAGTTTTAGAACTGGCTGCTTTTTGTGTGTTTATGAAGCTTCACGCTGTTCTTATTTAATATCTATTTTGATTCGCATTTTGGTTGTTAATTTCGTATAAAATTCATCTATAGGTTGTGTTTAGAGGACGCTTTTTTAGTCGGTTTTTTGACAACACGCCTAAGTTGTTGATTTTTAATATTTAAATTTTGTGAACTATATCTTTATTTATGCAACTTTAAGTAATATTTTATTTACTAATACAACCTATAAGGTTATAAAAAGGTAATACACGCGATAGTAATGAGTAAAGCGTGTTTCGAGACACGGCGCACTGAACCCCCTGCTAATTCCTCGGTTCGACGTGTACCCAACTGGCGGCTTTTAGTTGTGGCTGGGTTAATTAGAAAGGGAGGCTGGCTCCAATCCGCCCGGAACGAGCCTCCCGATCTACTATATTCTATTTCTTTATTCTCAAAATATATCTTGCCATGCCATGCCTCTCGCATTATCAATGATGCATGATTATTAATTGCACAAAAAATTGGTGGTGGCAGGTTCGTTAAAGCGGTCCTAGCTATGCTATTGTGTAAAAATTGGAACCGCTAGATTTAATCTGAGCGGTTTTTTTGTGTTCTGCTTGGATATCCAAAGCGCTTAGAAATAGGAAAGAAAATGGTTTCTCAACCAATCGAATATCGCACACAAGGTGGTATTGAAATAAGCAGAACAAGTAAGCCAGCTGAATATGCCAGCGCTATTGGTAATATGCTGGATAGAGTTGATAACCGCTTGGGCGCGGTGTTTTCTTCGAACTATGAATATCCGGGTCGTTATACGCGCTGGGATACTGCGATTGTTGATCCGCCTATCTCTATTCAATCGCAAGGGCGCAAGCTTTGTATAAAAGCGCATAATACGCGCGGCGAAGTATTGCTGCCAGCCTTTGTAAAGGCTTTGCAAGATCATGAGCATATCAAAACGTTTTCGTATGACAGCGTTGCAATAAATTTAGAAGTCAAAAAGTCTGGCAAAATTGTTTCAGAAGAAATGCGCTCGCGTGCACCAACTGTATTTTCTATCGTTCGTGCTGTTGTAGATTTGTTTAGAAGTGAAGTAGACCCAAGTTTTGGATTGTTTGGTTCTTTTGGTTACGATCTTGTTTTTCAGTTTGAAGACATTGAACAAAAATTAGAACGCCCACAAGAAGACAAAGATTTGGTTTTGTTTTTGCCAGATGAAATTTTGGTGGTAGATCACCATCAGGCAATTGCTTGGCATGATCGCTATGAATTTGTTGTTGATGGTAAATCGACAGAGGGCTTGTCTCGCGACACTCCTGATGAGAAATTTCAGCCCAGCGATATTGATCCACCTCATGGCGATCATGAGCGCGGTGAATATGCTGCTAAGGTTGAAAAGGCTAAAGAGAAATTCAAACGTGGTGATTTGTTTGAAGTAGTGCCTGGGCAAACTTTTTATGAAAAGTGCAACACAAAGCCGTCTGTCATTTCTAGAACGCTAAAAAACCTAAACCCATCGCCTTATTCTTTCTTTATCAATCTTGGTAATAATGAATATTTGATTGGCGCGTCGCCAGAAATGTTTGTGCGTGTGCAAGGCAAGCGAGTTGAGACATGCCCAATATCTGGCACAATTAAACGCGGTGCTGATGCTATTGAAGATAGTGAGCAGATTTTAAAACTGCTAAATTCTAAAAAAGACGAATCTGAACTCACCATGTGCTCAGACGTTGATCGCAATGATAAGAGCCGTGTATGTGAGGCGGGTAGTGTGCGTGTTATTGGCAGACGCCAAATTGAGATGTACTCAAAGCTCATTCATACGGTTGATCATATTGAGGGGCGCCTTCGTGATGGC
>JBGCEA010000170.1:0-6881 GCA_045105915.1 Nitratireductor sp. | reverse complement strand
AAGCTGTCGCCTATACCACTGGCGTGCCTGCAATGATTGGCGCGGCGCAAGTGTTAAACGGGAATTGGGCGAAAGCAGGTGTGTGGAACACAGAACAGTTAGACCCAGATGACTATATGGACATGCTAAACGCCCATGGCTTGCCTTGGCAGGTGCATGAGTTAGATGGCCCTGTTTCTTTCTAAGCGTTTAATTTAGGAAATTTAATGTCAGAATTAATGCCACAATCTGGTGAAGAGAATAACTTTGGCCAGTTAGATTTGAGCAGGGTTTCAACGCCGTGCTTTGTGGTAGATGAAGTTGCTATTGAATATAATTTGCGTGTTTTGGCGGGTGTAAAAAAACGTTCAGGCGCAAAAGTATTATTGGCTTTAAAAGCATTTTCTATGTTTTCATTTGCGCCGCTCATCAATGATTTTTTGGATGGCGTTTGCGCTTCTGGCAAATTTGAAGCCCAGCTTGGTAAAGAAAAATACTGCATCTTGCGTGGCACTGTTTCTACTTTTTCGCCAGCGTATCGCGAAGAAGATATGATGCAAGTTTTGGCATGTAGCGATCATGTAATTTTCAACTCTGCCGCCCAAAAAGAAAAATTTGGATGGATGGTTGAAGATGATTTTCGTAAGCAAATTGGTCTTCGTATAAACCCAGAACATAGCGAGGGCACAACAGAGCGTTATGATCCGTGTGCGCCATGTTCACGCCTTGGTGTTCCAATTTCTCAGCTTAATGCAGACATAATGCAAGGTGTTGAAGGCATTCATATGCACACCTTATGCGAGCAGGGGTTTGAACCTTTAAAACGCACATGGGAAAGCGCTAAGCAAAAGTTAGAGCCTTATTTGGACAGCATAAAGTGGATTAACTTTGGCGGTGGGCACCACATAACACGCGACAATTATGACCGCGAAGGTTTGATTGAAATGATCAAGGCTATTCGTGAAACTTATAAAATAGATGTCTATTTAGAGCCGGGCGAAGCTGTAGCGCTAGACGCTGGCATTTTGGTTGGCGAGGTCATTGATATCACGCATAATGACATGCCATTGGCAATTGTAGATATTTCTGCGACCTGCCACATGCCAGATGTGATTGAAGCGCCTTATAGGCCAGCTATGCTGGGCGAGGCGAAGGATGGTAAAGTGTTTCGCTTTGGTGGGCCATCTTGTTTAGCGGGCGATGTGATTGGCGATTATAAAAGCGAACAAGGGTTTGAAATTGGCGATCGTTTTGCCTTTTTAGATCAAGCGCATTATTCGATGGTTAAAACCAATACATTTAACGGTATTCCGCTGCCAAGCATTGCTATTTGGAATTCGCATAGCGATGAATTGAAAGTGGTCAAAGAATTTGGCTATGAAGATTTTTTGAATAGGCTTTCTTAGATGGTGTTTTTAGATTCTGAATTAAGCGATGAAGAACGCGGCGAAAATGCTCGTTTTGTTGTTATACCTATGCCTCTAGAGCGCACCGTTTCTTATGGTTCTGGCACGGCAAATGGCCCTAGCGCTATAATAGATGCCAGCAATGAGTTAGAGCGTTTTTATAATGGCGCTGAGCCATGCGAGGCAGGCATTGCAACCATTGCGCCAATAAACTGCGAGGGTGACTTACCAAGCATTATGGAGCGCTTGGCGGGTGCGTGCGAGCAAGTGAGCCAAGAGGGTAAAATTCCAGTCACTTTGGGCGGCGAACATTCGCTTACATATGGCGCGGTTAGCGGTGTTGCGCGTGCGCTAAACAAAAAAATCGGCATCATTCAAATTGATGCACACGCAGATTTGCGCATTGCATATCAAGGTGAAAAGCATAGCCATGCCTCTGTCATGAATTTGCTAACGCAAGATGGGCATTCGCTGGCGCAATTTGGCGTAAGGGCGCTATGTCGCCAAGAAGATCAATTGCGAAAAGAGCGCGGTGTTTATTTTAAAGATGCGCAAGAATTGGTAACGCAAAATATTAATAGCATTACGCTTCCAGCTGACTTTCCGAAGCATGTTTATGTCAGCTTTGATGTGGATGGATTAGACCCATCTATTATGCCAGCAACAGGCACGCCTGTGCCAGGTGGTCTTGGCTATTATCAAGCGCTTTCTATTGTTCAAAGCGCCTTGCAAGGGCGAAAGTGCGTTGGCCTAGATGTTGTAGAATTAGCGCCAAATGCGCAGAGTGCTGCATGGGACTTTAGCGCAGCGCAACTAACATACGCTCTTATTTCGATGGTAGAATAAAGTTAAGTTATATTAATAGTTTGCGTGTTAATTAGTACAATTCAAGAGACTAATTTGAAACTTTTATAAAGTTGAGGGCATATGCGGATTGTTTTAACAGGTGGTGCTGGTTTTATTGGCACACATATATTGGTGGCAGCGCTGGACGCTAACCATGAAGTTTTGATTGTTGATAATTTTGTAAATAGTTCTCCAAAATCTTTAGCTGCGCTTAAAGGCATGGGCTATTCGAAGTTTGATTTTGTTGAGGCTGATCTTTGCGATACGCCAAAAATTGAAGAAGCTTTTTTGGCTTTTAAGCCAGATATTGTAATTCACTTAGCGGGTTTAAAGGCGGTTGGCGAATCTGTAGAAAAACCACTTATGTATTATGAGCAAAACATTCTCAGCACCACATCTTTGCTAAAGGCAATGCAAACAAGCGGATGCTTTAATATTGTGTTTTCATCATCTGCTACCGTTTATGGCGATCCGCAGGTTCTACCACTAGATGAAAGCCACGGAATGGCGCCAACCAACCCATATGGTAAAACCAAATATTTTATTGAAGAGATATTGAAAGACTGGTGCAAAGCCAATGAGAAAGCGCGCTCTATATGCCTTCGATATTTTAATCCTGTTGGGGCGCATGAAAGCGGAGAAATTGGTGAAGACCCAAGAGGTGTGCCAAATAACTTGATGCCATATATTGCGCAAGTTGCGGCTGGTAAGCGCGAATTTTTATCTGTTTATGGCGATGATTATGACACGAAGGACGGCACGGGTGTGCGTGACTATATTCATGTTTGTGATTTGGCAGAAGCGCATATTGCGGCAGTTGAGAACATAGAAAAAATCAATGGCTGGGAGCCAATTAATGTTGGCACTGGCGAGGGTTATTCTGTTCTTGAAATGCGCAATGCATATTTGCGTGCTTGTAATCAAAAAATAGATTATAAAATTGCTCCAAGGCGTGAAGGTGATATTGGCACTTGCTATGCAAAGGCAGATAAAGCAAATACACTATTGAACTGGAAAGCTAAGAGAGATCTGGAAGAAATGTGTAATTCTTCTTGGCAGTTTCAGTCTAAGCACCCAAATGGTTATGAATAATATTTAGTGATAGAGCTGATTTTTTTATGCCACGTTAAGCATAGCGATAGTGAAAAGTAGGATTTTTATGGATTTTTTAGTAACCGGCAATGCGGGCTTCATTGGCTCGCACGTTGTTAAAAAGCTTTTAGAGCGCGGTGATAGCGTTGTTGGGCTTGATGTGGTGAATGATTATTATGATGTTTCTTTAAAAGAGGCGCGTTTAGCGTTTCAAGAAGAGGCGGCTAAAGCTTCTGGGGCGCAGTATAAGTTTGTTCGTGCAAACCTTGCAGATACAAAAGCCGTAAATGATTGCTTTGATGCTTATAAGCCAAAGCGCGTGATTAACTTGGCGGCGCAAGCAGGTGTTCGCTATAGTTTAGAAAATCCGATGTCGTATGTAGAATCAAATGTGGTTGGTTTTACAAATTTGCTAGAGGCCTGCAGGCACAATGGTGTTGAACATTTGGTCTATGCGTCTACTTCAAGTGCCTATGGCGCGAATACGCAAATGCCATATTCAGAGCATCATGGGGCAAATCACCCATTGCAGTTTTATGCAGCTACCAAAAGAGCCAATGAATTAATGGCGCATTCTTATAGTCATTTGTTTGATTTGCCGACCACGGGCTTGCGATTTTTTACCGTTTATGGGCCATGGGGCAGACCCGATATGGCGCCTATTAAATTTGCGAAAAATATTCTTGATGGCAAGAAAATTGATGTCTTTAATTATGGCAATCACTCGCGCGATTTTACCTATATAGATGACATTGTAGATGGCGTTATTAAAAGCGTCGACAATGCCGCTATGCCAAATAAAGAGTGGAACTCTGATGCGCCTGATCCTGCATCTTCTACCGCGCCTTACCGAATATTCAACATTGGCGCGAATGAGCCTGTGAAGCTGATGGACTTTATAAAAGCGATAGAAAATTCGCTTGATAAAAAAGCTGATCTAAATTTATTGCCATTACAGCCTGGCGATGTGCCAGACACATTTGCAGATGTGAGCGATATTATGGCCGGTGTTGGGTATAAGCCAACAACCTCAGTAGATTTGGGTGTTCAAAAGTTCATTGAATGGTATTTGGCTTATTATAAATCATAAGCCATTATTTTAGTGCACTTTATTTTACTTCACGAAGCACAATTTTTTCTATCATCATTGGCGATTTATTATCGGTTTTGATGTTGATGAAGATACGCGCAAATGCAGAATTTGTAGGAAATTTGCCATTAGACTTGGCATCTTTACCACTGATTGTGCCAGATAGCGTGTAGATGCCGTTTTGGGCTGGTGTTTTGGTGGGGTCTAAAAAGCCGCGATGCGCGAAATAGCGTACTGGTTTTTTATCAGCTTTTATGCGCTTTTGATTTTTATCAAATCCAATAATACCAGCTGAAATACTTGGCTTATATTTTTTGCTTTTAGTGCCTTTGAACAGAATTTCTAATTGATATTTCTTAGTGACATTAATGCTAAATAACGGGCCTGCTATAAAGCTTGAGTTTTCATTTACTCGAAAAGCGTTTGCGCGCAAGAACTTCTTTAAGCGTGTATTGGTTTCTGGCAGCTTTGCACTGTTTTGTACTATGTGGCTAAAGCCTTGCGGCAATTGCAGCTCTATGAAGGTTGGTGATTGGGTGTAAGTTAACCCGCGTTCTTTGTTTAAGTGGTTTGAATAAAACCAATATCCGCCAGCAACAACACCAGCCACAAGCGCCAAAATTGTAAGTAAAGGCAGAATATAAGATGCCGGCTTTGCGCTAGCAGTAATATCTGGTGCGCTGATTATTGTCTCCGGTATTTCTTCAACTCTATCTTGCGCGCTCTCAATAGCAGTCTCTTGGCTTGCCTCACTCACGCCAATATTTGGAGCTTGTGAGGATAACTCAGGTGTTTCTATAGTGGGTATATCTTGTTGTTGTGGCTGGGGCTGATGCAGTTCGGTTAATGGCGCATCTGCGCTCGGGGCATCAAGCACAGCTTTTTGATCTGTAGCAGCTTGAGGGATTGCTTGCTCTGACAGGTGCTCATTTATGTAGTCATTTTCAACAACCCGAATAGCCTCTTGAACAATGTTCCTTTTATGCTCACGGCTTTCAATTGGGCTTTTATCTGTCGTTCTTAGCGCGGCTTCATATACCTTTGCACGCGATGGGGCATCATTTACTTCAAGGCGTTCTATCGCTTTATGCAAAATAGAAACTGTTTCATATAAGTTCATTACTTTACTCGCACCCCAAATTCGCCCAACTGGCCTTTTTATTCTTATATACAGAAATAAAAAACTTGAGAATAGGTGAGCGTGTAAAACTTTAAATCAAATACTTTATCCACGCTTTGCAAAGCTGGCGTATTTTTATGGTGTTGTTCTAAAAGAGGAAACATTATGCAAGATACACCAAATTTGACATTGCCCTATATTTTACCGTCTCAAGCTCAAAAACATGTAACGCATAATGAAGCAATTCGACGTTTAGATGCAGTTGTACAAATATCTGCACTTAGTCGTTCAATCTCGCAGCCTCCTTTAGAGCCAGAAGAGGGCGTTCGATATATTGTTGGTGAAAATGCGCAAGGCGAATGGCAAGGGCATGAAGAAAAGCTTGCTATTTTTCAAGATGCGGTTTGGCAGTTTTTAGTACCCAAAGTGGGTTGGCTTGTTTGGGTGCAAGATGATGAAGAATTGCTCGTAAACACTGATACTGGATGGCTTGTTGTAAATGGTGGCTCGGGTAGCTCTGCCGATATATTGCAGAACCTTCAATTATTGGGTGTGAACAGCACAGCAGATGAGACCAATAAATTGTCTGTGGCTTCTGATGCCACTTTGCTTAGCAATGCTGGTAGCGATCATCGGTTAAAAATCAATAAGCTTGCAGCAACTGACACAGCCTCTCTTATCTTTTCTTCAAATTATGCGGGTAACGCAGAAATTGGTCTTGCAGGAAATTCTGATCTTTCTTTCAAAGTTTCGCCTGATGGGGTGCAATGGAATAATGCCTTTAATGTATCTAGCCAAACGGGGCAGGTTCACTTTTCACAAAATGATTTTGCTGAAAATGCACGCATTAATTTGCTCGGCGATGATGGGCGATTTGCAGGTAGCCCAGCACCCAAAAGCGTTTCGATTTCAAACTTTGTAGAGCCTTCTTATCTTTCATCTTATAATGGTTCTGTGTTCACCTCTTCAATGAAGTTTGTTCAAAATAACAGTACTTATGGGGGCAGTAATGGCGCGTTGAGCGCAGATGTTAATGCGCTGGTATCTAAATATTGGGACTCTAATAACAGGCGTTACGGCGCTGAATTTAACATAATGACGGTTGATTGTGGGGCTGGTAGCGCAGGTGCTTCTACCTTTAGTGGTGTCACTCGCTATACAGCATTAACCAATACAAGTTCTGCTATTTGGTGTGGATCTACCTTGGGTGTGAAAGTGCAATGTAAGTCGGGCAGTCTATACATTAGATTAAACAATGGATGGCGCTTATATGTAGATGGTGTGGAAGCGCTAGATGGTGTTGTTTTAGCGCCTGCAGATGGTTGGAAACATATCGATCTGGTTTCAA
>JBGCEA010000169.1:0-6095 GCA_045105915.1 Nitratireductor sp. | reverse complement strand
ATTGAGGGTGAACCTTCGCACACCATAAAAGCAGGCGAGATGTTTGTTGTGCCAAAGGGCGTTGTTCATAGACCAAGAGCAGAAAAAGAAGTGAAAGTGCTTTTGATTGAGCCTAAGGGTGAGCCAAATTCTGGCGATAGTGAGCGCGAAGCAGCGCCTAAAACGCGTATTTAAATTGATTTTGAAATGGCCTGCGAGCCATGCTGGTTTAACTTAAAGCGATGAGCGAAAGGTATGAGCATGCTAAAACTATTCATTTTTAAAAATCGAATTTTAACGCACCCAGTTGGCTTGGCTGTGGTTTTGCTGTTCTTTAGTTTGCTCACTATTGTTTTTGCGAGTGTGCAAGCCGTTCAAATTCCGCTTAATGCTTTGCCAGAAGATAGTGCGCGGCTTAAGAGCGTGCCGGTATCTCATTTTTTGCATGCAGTTGGCGGTGTAATATTTGGTATTCTTGGACCTTTGCAATTTGGCCGTGTTTTAGCCAAAAAATACGGGCGTGTGCATAGAGTTATGGGGCGTGTATTTGTTTTAGCTGGCGCAGCATTGTCGCTCAGCTCGCTTACACTGCTTTGGAACTTTCCAGATGGTGCGTCGCCATTGGTAAGTGCTGGCCGGCTGGTGTTTGGCATTGCGCTTGGTATTGCTTTGATATTTGCAATGGTAGAAATTAGAAAGCGCAATATCACAAAACATAGAGATTGGATGATACGCGCTTATGCAGTTGGCATTGGTGCCACGCCCGTTGCAATTGTGTTGTTGCCAATTTTTCTTATCACTGGCGAGCCACCAACGGGGTTGGTTTCTGATATCGCTTTTGTTGGCTCTTGGGCGCTGTGTGTTGTTATTGGCGAATATGTAGTGCGTTATTTGCGTGCAGATCGTGCAGATAAAGTGTGATTGTTTGTTTTATAAAAGTCTAACAGGTTTTAATCTAGGAAAACCACTGAGGAGAAAATAAATGAGTTTGGAATTTTTTATAACCTCTATGGTGGTGATACTTTTGCCAGGCACGGGTGTGCTTTACACAATGGCTATTGGTCTTGGGCGTGGTTTTAAAGCCAGCATTGCAGCCGCATTTGGCTGCACATTTGGTATCGTGCCGGCGGCAGTTGCGAGTATTGTAGGCTTGGCGGCAATCTTTCATACAAGTGCAAATGCTTTTCAGATCGTCAAATACTTAGGTGTTGCGTATTTGCTATATATGGCGTGGAATATAGCGCGCGATGGCGGCGCTTTAAATGTGAGCGAAGATAAAAAGCAAATGTCTTATGTTAAAACGGCTGTAACAGGCACGCTGATTAATGTTTTAAACCCAAAGCTCTCATTGTTCTTTTTAGCCTTTTTGCCACAATTTGTTGATGTTCAACAAGCAAATGCCGCCTTAGCTATGTTTCAATTGGCGGGTATTTTCATGCTGCTCACATTCTTAGTTTTCGTCATGTATGGTGGCTTCGCTTCTTTGGCGAGAGACTATGTCATCACACGACCTTCAATCATGAAATGGATGAAACGCTCATTTGCTGGTGCGTTTGCATTTTTGGGTGTGAAGTTGGCACTTTCTGAGCGCTAGCATTAAGGAGTTTAATGCTGCTCAATTTACAATAAAAGAGACAGAAAATGGATGAAGCAATAAAAACGCAAATACTTGAAAAGCTGAATGAGCTTGTTGCACGCATTTCGCCAGACGCTAATACGCGATCCATGTATGGCGGCATTATAATTGAGTTAGTAAGCGATGATCCAAAGAGCCGTATTGGTGGCTTTTTTGTTTATGCAGATTATGTATCATTTGAGTTTGCAAAGGGCGTATTGTTTGAAGATGAGGGTGCGCACCTTGAAGGGGCTGGAAAACTAAGGCGTCATCTTAAGTTTAGAGCCTTAGAAGATGTCGAAGCCAAAGACTGCGCTGGCTTTTTGCAACAGGCCGTAAATTCTGCCAACGCATAATCAAGTATAAAACTATGTTTATGCTGTGGAGATCACACTCTTTGAATTGCGAAATTAGTATGGCTAGTGATACTAATTTTTATGGCAAAATTATATTTTTCTTATTCCACTATGAATGCGGGCAAAAGCACCGTGTTGTTGCAGGCATCGCACAATTATCGTGAGCGCGGAATGCGCACGCTTTTATATACTTCTTCATTTGATGACAGAAAAGAAAAAGGCCTTATTCATTCGCGCATTGGTATTTCGCAAGAGGCTAACCTTTTTAAAGAAGGCGATGATTTATACAGCGTACTTGTGAAAGAACATGAAAGCGAAACCGTTGCTTGTGTGTTTATAGATGAAGCGCAGTTTTTGTCTGAAGAGCAAGTATGGCAATTAGCGCGTTTTGGTGATGATTTTAAAGTGCCTGTTATGTGTTTTGGATTGCGCACTGATTTTCAAGGAAAATTGTTTGAAGGTAGTAAAGCGCTTTTGGCTATTGCTGATACGCTGCGCGAAATTAGAACCATTTGTTGGTGTGGATCAAAAGCCAATATGGTTGTTCGTATTGATGGCGATGGTAACATTATTGACGAGGGCGCACAGGTAATGATTGGGGGAGAAGAAAAGTATGTTTCTCTTTGCCGAAAACATTGGTGTGCAAAGGCACTTGGCTGATTTATTTAACAAATCTGCATAGTTACTACTTAAAAATGACTATAAGAGTTCCTATATATTGTTGTATGGTTATAATACCTTATAACAACGTTAGGGCGTGATGTTTTTAAGGTTAGATGGTGAGCTCGAGATGAAATGAGCTCTTAATTGGGAGAATACATTTATGTCGAGTTTACAAAAGTTTGATAGTGAGATTGAAAAAACGCGCGCGGGCATAGAAGAGATGCGTGAGCGCATTGGTGAGAGCGCGGTTGTATTAGATAAGTTGGCTACTTCTGAAACCATTGGCGAAGCTGATTTTGATATTGAAAATTCTCGTATTGAAGATGTGCTGCGCCAACAAAAGGTGATGGAAGGCAATATTGCCGATCTTATCATTGGCCTTGAAGATGCAACGAATGTTTTTGGTGCTGAATTTGAAAGCATGAAAAGCTATACGGCTTGGGAAAAGTTTGTTGGTGTTTTCTCCAAACAAAGAATGCAGCGCATGCGCTCTGATCGTGTTCGTAACATGTCGCTTGCGGGCAATTTGCAAGAGTTGCTTTCAAAGTCTGATAGAATTATTGGTATTCTTGATGGCCAGAAAAATGCGTTAGATCAGCGTTATGCTGCTTCTGAAAATAGCTTAAAAACGGTTTTGGATCGTCGCCAAGAAACGATGAGCACGCTTGAAGAAACGCAAACGCGTATTGAAGAGCTGAACCCAATGTTGCTTGATCTTGAAAATCAAATTTCAAGCGCAACAGACCAAAAGAAACGTGCGAAACTTGAGCAAGACCGCTCGGAGCTGGCAACTGAATATAATCAGATGCAAGCCAAAGAGCAGGAGCTGCTTGCTGAGAGCCAAACATTAGAGCGTTATTCTTCTATGTTCCAAACATTTGTAGACTCGCTGAATAATCAGATTGCGGCTCAGCAAACGCTTATCAATAAATTGACAATTGATACTGAGCAGCGCGTGGTGCTTTATAAAGCGTTGGAAGACTCGTTGAAAACAGCGGCGCAACAAGACGTAGCTCACAAAATTAATACGCTTGGCAATAAGGTTGATACGGCAGCAGAAGAAACAATGGCAGGCATTGGCGCAGCTGCACAAAGCCACATTGGTGATCTTCTTGAAATGCATGAGAAGAACATGGTTTCTACCAAAGACATTCAGCGCCGCAAGCAACTTGCAGATGATGCTTTTGCAAGACGCTTTGAAGATGTTATGCGCAAGCATAATGCTGCGGATTATTTGAAATCATAATATGCCAGTAAAGCGAAAAGCGACTTCTAAATCCAAGAGCAAAGCTGTAGCTGCGGGTGGTGCTAAGGCTTCAAAGCCTTCAATGTCTTCAAAGTCTGCGGCCACGCCCACTAAAAAACCTGTTGCGGGTAAAGCAAAAAAAGCAGCCCCAAACGTAACCAAGAACGCTGCCAAGAAAGCTACCTCAAAAGCAACTGCAAAGCCTGCTCGAGCGCCAGCTAAAAAAACCAGTGCAGTCGATCGCTATTTTCAGGCGATGGATAGCAGTCTCAATGGTTTGCAAACCTATCTAAAAGACGAGCAGTCGCCACTTTATCAGCACGGCATTGTTGGCTCTATTGTGAGCGAATATATTAAGCGTCTATTTGGATCGTTTGAGAGTTGGCAACACAGAATGTCGATGGCGGATACGTTTAAAATTTCGCAGTCAGAAAGTGGCTTTCCGCTTTTTCAAAATGTTCTAGAAGTTCAAAATGATACAGAAGAGGCTAAAGCGCGCCTAGGTGCGATAGATGACGAAGACACTATTCGTGCTAAAATGGTTGATTACATTTTAAGTGCGAAGAAGTTTCCAAAAGATTTGCAAAAGCAAATGGCAGAGCGCCGCTATTTAGAAACGCTCATTGATGGCTCGCATTTTTCGCCGCTTGTTTTGCCAAAAACGGTTCGTGTATCTGTAAACCCAAAAACGGGTCGGCCTTATTATGTTGTTCATTGGGGCTACTATGACGGTGTTGCAAATTTGCCAATGGTTTATATGGCGGTGATAGAAGACAGCTCGCCAAATATGGTGAAAACGCTGCTTGGTAAAGACAATAAAATAAATAAAAATATTGATATTCCATTGCCAGTAGATGGGCTTTTAAACCCACAAATTGCAAATGCGTTTGATGTGTTTTGTGAGAAGAACTCTGCTTATTCGCTAACCTTATCTACAATAGGCACAAGCTTAGATACAGACTTTGAGCATTTGCACCCAAAACAATTGCGCCGCTTTGTGCTTGGGCCTTTTTATCATGCTGATATTACCGTGCATGGCAAAACGGTTGATAAAATTTTGCAAAAAGTGAAGCGCGAAGAAAATCAGTGGCTCTTAACATGGACCATGCAAGAGATTTTGTCAGTGAATGAGAAGCCTGCCAAATGGGGCTTATGGGGTGGGGACCCAGCGCGCGAAGAGTTTTATATTAACACCGATGATTTAGATTGCGCTCGCCAAGGTGTTAGCTCGTTTGAGCGCCATGCCCTTGTGCCGCATGAAGCCTATCAGGCAATATTTGCCTCTGGCGAGGCTGACGATATTTTTAAGGGCTATAAGCGCCATGTAATATCGGGCAATCAAGTTTTACGAGATATGTAGGAAGAATAGTATGGATATTGGTCTAACCACATTAAGGGAAGAAGACATTCAAAAGCATATTTCTACTGCGCAAAGCTTGGTAACAAAAACATCTGTTATTGAAGCCGCTAAGTCGAAAAGTAAAACAGAACTTGCAGGCACGCGCCGCCGTTTTGTGCAAACTGTGAACACTGCTGGGGCGCGCTCGGCGAGAAATGTAGAATTTGCTAAAACGCTCTCAAATATCACCAAGGGCGATCAGCTCTTATCTGTTGCGCAGCACAATGTGTTGTTTAAAACACGCCGCGCTTTTGCGGTGGCTTTGGCTGTTGGTGATTTGTTTGCTAAGCAAACGGGTTTAGACGCGCTACAAAAAAAGAACACTAGCGCGCCGTTGCAAGGCGATGACGCAGAACAATTTAGATCGCTCTTAGAAGCGTCTAGCTATGTGGTGGCGTTTAGTGCGTGTGCTTATTTAAAGCAAATGCTTGATACGCAAGGTGAAGCAAAAAGCGATATTGAACCACCCAATTTTGATTTTTCTACGCCCCAAGATGCGCTTAAAGGTTTGGTTAGTGCGCTCGAGAGTGCCGCAAGCACGAGCGATGATGATGCCGCGCTTATGATGATGATACTTGGCAGTGTTGATGAAGCCATTGGCGATTTGCTTACGCGCAAGGCGCGTTTCACATCTTTGGGTGCATTTGAAAATGTGCATTTGCGCTTAGAGAGTGATGGGTTTGAACTAAACGGTTTTGACACAGCGCCCGGCACAAAAAGCAAACCACTGGTGATGCAGTTTAAAAAGCCAAATGAAATTATTGGCAATCACATCGCAAAATACCAAGCGATGAAACAAGCCAAAATGTTGATGGCTTATGATTTTGATCGCCAACT
>JBGCEA010000168.1:0-6180 GCA_045105915.1 Nitratireductor sp. | reverse complement strand
TTTCTACAAATAAAGTAGATTTAGCCTAACCAATCCAACTTAGCTTTTCTTATCCTTAGGCTGGCATTTTTAAAAAATCATGCCAGCTTTTTTCAAGTTCAGGCCAAAAATCGGCACCTTTTTCGCGCATCTGCTTTGCGGCAAGTTCGGGTGTATAGGCATTTATAGCCTCTTCATAGCTTGGTCTTTGTTGTGAGGCTTTTAGCCACTCACCCACATTTGGAAAGTGAGTTTGCCACAACCCGCTCATGCCAAGGCGCTCTAAACGATCTACATATGCGATAATCGCAGCATCTGTAATGCTATAGGTTGCACCGCCAAGCCATTTGTGTTTTTCTAACAGTGCATTCATATCTTGAAACATATTTTTCAAAACATAAAAATCACTCGCAACGTGGTTTGAGTGAATGCCATTTTCCATTAAATCAGCACGTTTTGCTCGCGCCTTAGGATTTGGCATTTTGGCAATAGAGGCTGCAATTTCATCTGCAGTCTTGTTAGCTAAAATATTTGCGCGCCCAACAGATGAAAAAGTCATGGTGTTAATCGCACTATGAATGTCTATACACCTTAAGAGCCATAACTTTGCATTCATTTGCTGCTTTGGGTCTTGAGGCATTAAAACATTTTGAGATGAAAGCGCATCGATATATTCAAGTATGAGGCTAGACTCAAAAACCTTAAATCCATCATGAATGAGCGTTGGCAAAACGCCATTTGGGTTGATTGCTAAATATGCCTCACTAAATTGCTCACCTTTTGGCAACGCTATTGAATGACTTTTCCAGTTTAGGCCTTTTTCAACCAAACCCACGCGCACTTTCGCAGAGCAAACACTTGAACTTCCATGATATAATTCGAGCATGTTAAACATCCCTTTATACTATGTGATCAGCATAATTCATACTTCGTAGCGCGACTTTCATCAAGTTGCAAACTATACGCCTTAACCTTTGCTACCATAACCATATTGAACCAAAGATGATAACAGTGGTTTGATTGATCGAGTGCCAATTAATTAGACCAGCTTCTAATTGAGCAAAATACCGAAAGCTTAAAGCAAAACACGCTAAAATAATTATTTAGGTGTTGAGTTAAATTGAATAGCAAACTGTTTAATTTTCAAAACGACATCACTATCTGGTTCTATAAGTTTTGGATCAGAGCCAATAACCGTCACAACAACATCAGCTTCATCTTGCCAATTAAGTATCGGAACAGCAATAGCCACTAATCCTGGAATAAACCTACCATCAACAGTAGCCATTCCCTCTTTTCGCACAGACTGTCTTATTTGCTCTGCGTGCATTTTTGGTGTCTCACCCTCTTTTAAATCTCCCAAAATAACCGGACTTAATTGAGAGCGCTTTAGTTCATTAGCAATATGGCGTTTGACCAAAGCATCTGGAGAAAACGCATAAAACACGCGCCCTGTTGCAGATGAAAGAAGCGGGAATGTTGTTCCCAATCCAAGCGAAGTAATCGTTGGAGAAGGCGCTCTTTGCCATCTTACAACGGTTGGGCCTGAATCTGACCAAACAGACAAAAGTGTTGTGCAATCAATCATCTCTGTAAATTCGCGCAAACTATCGCTCACAGTATTCACAATATCACGGCGCGCTAATGCAGCTAAGCCAACAGATTGCGCTGCTAGGCCAAGATCATATGTTCCAGAACGTCCATTTTGCTGAATTAAGTCAGCATGAACAAAAGAAGCAAGATAGCGATGCACTTTTGAGGGCGGCATATTACAGGCACGAGCAATATCACTCAGCCCCGAAGCTCCCGGCAAATTAGCGATATGCAGTAAAACACGAAGCGCCGCATCCAAAGACTGAATGCCTCCACTCGCTTCTTGATTTTGTATATTGGTATCTGATGATTTGTTCCGCATCATTCTATTATTGCACGTAATTGCTCCAATGGCATCAGGCTAAGCTTACCTTCCTGTGAATTTTTTAACAAACCTCGAACCTCATGGCCTTCCAGGGTTAAATTCCCATCGCAAGTACCAAGATAGGTAAGTTTGAAGGTTCTTTTCGACCATTCAATACTCGAAATAGATATTTTTAAATAATCCCCAGGCCGCATGGGCGCACGAAAAGAAGCGCCAGCTTCTAACAAGCCAGTACCAACAGCGCCAAAGCGCGTTCCAATGAGCTCTTGATTTAAGCCATGCTCACGCAGCCAGTGATGGAAAGTAGCATCAAGCCACTTAAAATAATTTGGATAGAAGGCAATTCCAGCAGGATCACAGTCGCCAAATTCAACAGAAAAAACAGTTTCAAAAAGATTTTCATTCATTTTTAGTTTTCCACATTACGCAAGCTATTGCATAATACAGAAACTTAGTTTAAGCAAGTCAATCTGAACAGCTACTAAAGAGAGTGAGTTAAATGGTTGAGTTGGAGTCTATAGATGTGCTTGGTGGCGGACCTTCTGGGTTATACGTGGCTCAGCTGCTAAAGCGTGATCAGCCCCATTCAAGAGTTCGTGTTTTGGAACAAAACCCTAGAGGTGCAACCTTTGGCTTTGGTGTTGTTTTCTCGTCCGAGGCTTTAAGTTTTCTAGAAACTGATGATCCTGAAACACATGCAATGATCACTCCTCAAATGGAACGGTGGCAAAATATGACACTTGTTCATCAAGGCGAAAATGTCGTACTTGATGGAATAGGCTTTGCCTCAATTGGCAGATTACAATTGATAGAGCTACTGAGCGAGCGCGCAGAAGCGCAAGGTGTTGAAGTGGTATATAATACAACCATTGATGACATTTCTTCGCTCAAAGCTGATCTTGTTGTGGGGGCCGATGGATTAAACTCTCTTGTGCGCCGCACACATGAGGCATCTTTCTCGCCAAAAGTATCTGAATTTGATAATCGGTTCGCTTGGTTTGGTACCAACAAAGCTTTTGACACACTTACCCAGACATTTCTTACAACAGAACATGGCGCAATGAATGCGCATCATTATCGTTACCAGCCTGCTATGAGCACTTTTATTGTTGAGTGCGATGCAAAAAGCTTCCGCGCCCATGGCTTTGACAGCATGGACGAACAAGAAACGGCCAGAGCTTGTGAAGAGATATTCTCAGATACACTTCAAGGCGCTTCTTTAATCACCAACAAGTCACAATGGCGCCAATTTCCAAAAATGTGGTGCGAAAATTGGGCGCATGAAAACCGTGTATTGATCGGTGATAGCGCCCACACAGCACATTTTTCTGTTGGTTCAGGCACACGTTTAGCGATGGAAGATAGCATTGCTCTGGCAAAAGCACTGCGTGAGGGGGTGAACCTGCAAAAAGCACTCGCAACCTATCAAGAAACGCGTCAACCAATCGCACATAAAATTGTCAATGCAGCAAACACATCAGCAAATTGGTATGAGACTTTTGCAAATAAAATGCAGCTTTCACCTCTCGATTTTGGATTTGACTACATAACGAGATCTGGCCGCATAGATATGGATCGTTTACGCAAGCTATCTCCCAACTTTATGCATCAGTACGAAGCAAAGGAGTTGCAGTCATGAAGATTGTAGACCCAGTTTTGGACACAGCACTTAGCGCCTCTATTGACTTTGATAAGCAAGCGCATCCCAATTGTTCAGCCATACTATTTGATAATCTTGAGCGCAATCCAGATGCGCTAGCTGTTAGCGGCCCTGCTGGTGAGCTTACTTATCGCGAATTATGTGCAAACGCATCAGCTTGGGGTAGAGCGTTTAAAGCCGCAGGGCTTAAACGATCAGATCGTATCGCATTTTTTCTAGACGACACGCCGGCATTTCCTGCAGCTTTTTTTGGAGCAGTGAGAGCTGGTTTTGTACCAGTTCTTCTAAACACACAAACAACAAAAGAGCTTCTCGATTTCTTTGTGGAGGATTCTGGTGCGCGTATTGCAATATGCGAGGCCGAGTTTGCCAAAATGTTCGACGAAGGTCAGCTGCAAACCCTCATTGTTGTAAATGGCACGCCACCACCTGGAGCCATCACCTCTTCAGAGTTTCTGTCTAACCATACCGGTGATTTGCCAATGGCAGACACAGGCCCAGATGACATGGCTTTTTGGATGTATTCATCTGGATCAACAGGCCGTCCAAAGGGTATTGTGCATTTGCACCACGACATGGCTTATACCGTTGCTTCTTATTCAAATCATATTCTTAAAGTTCGATCTGACGATAGGTTGTTTTCGGCACCAAAACTCTATTTTGCATATGGTTTTGGCAACGGAATAACATTTCCATTTGCAGCAGGCGCATGCGCTGTTCTTATGCCAGGCCAACCACGAGCCAATGCAGTTCTAGATATTATAGAGCAATACGAACCCACCATGCTCTTTGGTCTGCCAACGCTCTACACATCGCTTTGTAGATCTGAAGGCGCATCCAATCGCAACCTTTCAAGTTTACGCAGTTGTTTATCGGCAGCTGAAATTTTATCTGAAGATGTGTTCAACGCTTGGCGCGATTTAACGGGTCTTGAAGCCATCGAAGGGCTTGGATCTACGGAGATGCTCCATATTTATTTGTCCAACAGCCACGATGACAAACGGCTAGGATCGGCAGGTCGAATAGTAGCCGGTTATGAAGCAAAACTTATCGATCCAGAAGGTAAAACAGTCGAACAAGGTGTTGAGGGCGCAATGATGGTGCGCGGGCATTCATCTGCTCCATGCTATTGGAACAGACCAGAAAAAACCGCAGACACTATGCGTGGCGAATGGCTCTATACAGGCGATTTGTTTGTCCAACGTGACGAAGCATTTTACTTTCAAGGACGCGCTGACGATTTGATAAAAGTTTCAGGGCAATGGGTTTGGCCACTTGAGGTAGAGCGATGCCTTGCTGAACATCCGCAAGTGCATGAATGCGCCGTTCTTGCCCACGAACTTGAAGACAAACGCATGACACTTCGCGCTGTTGTTAACTTGCGCGAGGGCAATCATACATCTGATGAGACCACCAAGGATCTTCAAAACTACGTAAAGCAAAACCTAATCCCATACAAATATCCACGTATCATCGAGTATGTAGAAGCTATGCCTCACACAGGCACTGGTAAAATTGACCGGCAGGCGCTTTTGCATTCCAAAACAGCGAAGGTAACATAATGGACATTTCACCCAAAGAGACGCCCGAAAGAACCGCATTTTATTCAAAAATTGACAAGCAACACATGACACCATTGTGGTCTGTGTTAGGCGATCTTGTTACGCCAGAGCCACGCAGCAATTGTAAGGCATTTGGATGGCGCTTTAATGCTATTCGCGATGCGATGATGGAAGCTGGCGAACTCATTACAGCAAAAGAAGCAGAACGCAGGGTTTTAATTTTAGAAAATCCGGGTTTGCGTGGTCAATCACGCATCACCACATCACTCTATGCGGGTGTTCAACTTGTTTTGCCTGGCGAAGTTGCTCCTGCGCATCGTCACACACAATCTGCATTAAGATTTGTCTTAGAAGGCGAAGGCGCACATACAGCCGTTAACGGTGAAAAGACCACTATGCGGTTTGGCGATTTTGTCATCACGCCACCAATGGCTTGGCATGATCATGGCAATAATACTGATGAGCCAATGTTCTGGCTTGATGGCTTGGATATCCCTGTTGTCTCATTCTTAGATGCAAGTTTTGCAGAAGGACTGGGCGAAGATGAACAAGAAATAACAAAAGAAGACGGTCAGTCTTACGCCGAATTTGGTCATGCATTGATGCCAGAAGGCACTGAGCGTAAAGGTGTCTCGCCTATTTTCAATTATCCCTATGCGCGTTCGCGTGACTCACTCGATGCCATGGCACGCGGGCGAGATCCAGATCCATGCCATGGTTGGAAGCTACGATACTCCAACCCATTAGATGGCGGCGATGCTATGCCAACCATTGGCACAGCAGTTCAATTGCTTAGAGAAAAAACAACACCTTATCGATCAACGTCTGGCACGGTGTTTGTTTGCACCGAGGGTTCTGGACGCACTCACATCGGTAACGAAATCATAGAGTGGGGAGAAAAAGACATTTTTGTAGTCCCCTCCTGGAAACAGGTCATTCATGAACCAAACGGCGATGCCGTGCTGTTCTCTTTCAATGACCGCCCTATTCAAGAAAAACTAGGACTTTTTAGAGAGGCCCGTGGCAATGAGTAAATATGTATTTGATCAACCAGAAACAAC
>JBGCEA010000167.1:0-10935 GCA_045105915.1 Nitratireductor sp. | reverse complement strand
CATTAGGCACTATATTGCCGCCATTGTTGCTCAAACTCTTTTTAAGCCCTCGAATAAGACTTAGTTGTCTGATCGGTAACTCAACTAAATCTTCATCAACATTCGGCTTGTCATATATTGTATTAGGGCGCACATCCAATTGCAGCGCATCATTTAAGAACGGTTCAGGTGAAGTGAAAGACGCTAAATTTTTGCGTGTGCTAGAAGAGGGTAAATCTGTAATTGCATCAGAAATAATTTGTTTCTGCTCAGTCAGGTTCTTACCAATGAGGGAGCGATAAACTATATCTCTAGCTAACGCAGGCAATGCAGTTTGTTTAATAAGCAGTGGCAATAATTTACGCTTTGTTCCACTTGGGTCTGCGCTAAAAGCAGCATTCCATTCTGCCATGCAATATTCAGATTCAAAATAATCAGGCGAATAAAGCGCGATAACTCTAGAAGACTTTTCCAAGCCCTTTTGCATCATTTGAATGATGTTATTACCATCTTTAAAGTCTTTGAATTGTGTAAAAACAGAGCAGCCTAAGGCTTCTACAATTCCACAAATCTCTTTTGCTCGCTCTTCATCCTTCGTGGAATAGCTCAAGAAAAAGTCATATTGCTCATCAGCATTAATAGCTTCATCACTTTGGATAGGTTCAGGCAACATAGCTTTAATGTCAGCATTTACCTCTTTAGGTTCACGCTCCCAAAATTCATTTGGTTTTTGAGCTAGGTCAACAAGGGCGGCTTCCCCAAGCAGAGCAATGCCCCCTTTTTGCAAACCTTCACTCATTAAAATATGTTCATACCAACCTAACCATACTTCCCAATCGGCGTTTTGTTTCAATAAATCTGATTTTAATTCATGCCATATCTTCACAATATTTTTTGGAGTACCCGACACCCAAAGTAACTCATTTAGCAACTCTTTAATGCCGTCTTTTCCGCTAGGCGTATTTTTGTAAATTATGAGATCATTTCGAACGCTCTGCCAAATTACACCTCTGGTTGCGGCATTGGCGGCATTGACGGCATAGGCGGCATAGGCGGCATCGGCATTGGCGGCATGGGAGGCATAGGCGGCATCGGCGGCGGCATAGACGGCGGATTTGGCGGCGGCAGCGGCGGCAGCGGCGGCTTCGGCGGCTTCGGCGGCGGCATAGGCGGCGGCATTGGCTACGATCTTCATATCATGGGTGGGATATTTGCAGGCAACCCATGATATGAAAAGAGCGCGTGATGTAGCAGATGTCAATTCATCTGCTTTTTCGTATCCTGAAGAATACGCAGATTGCAAAAACGGTAAGGCTCGAAGCGCGGAACGCATAGCAATAGTTTTACTCAAACGAGCTGGCTGCATACTTAAATAAGCCTCAAGCTTTGTCTCGTTATCAATATCGTCAATTTCAATTGCCATAAACTTAACTTCCCATTTATCTAAAGATGGTGTTTTTTGTGCTTATTTACAAGCAAGTGTGTAAGATATGCACATGCAGATGCATTTGAGATTTTGCGCATCAACTTTGCTCAAATATTACACCCCAAACCACGCCACGCCCACGCTCATAACTACCCCACAAAAAAACGGTGCTTAACTTGCGCTAAACACCGTTTTTAATTTTTGTAAAATGTGTTTGGCGTTAGCCAATCATCATGCGGCTTTCAATGGCTTCATCTACCACTGGCTCGCTAAGAACACCCGTGCCACCGTCACGTGTTTCTTTAAGCTGTGCTTTTTTCAGCTCTTCATCTGCTTCATTCAAAGCATCTTCTGCCGCACCGCGTTTTTCTTGAAGGTCTGTGATAGAGCCTGCAAGGTTTTCTTTGCGAGTGTGCGCAGCTTTTGCAAATGTTGGATAAGCAAAGTGAGTTGGGTCGGTAATACCGGCCTTTTTCTCTTCTACATTGATTTGGTTTTGCAGATCGTCTGACATGCGGGTAAATTCCGCAATCATCATATCGATCTGTGCCAATTGGCGCGTTTTTTCTTGCACCTGAAAATGCTTCAAGCGAAGCAGGTTGTCACGCGATTTCATACTCAATACTCCTTGAAACCGAAAAGCGCTCAATACTTAAGCACCTTCTATGTAAATGCCGCTGCCCATTATGGAGAACCCAAACGTGGATAGAGCGAACTGTCCAGCCTTAGAAAATAAAAACACCACCCTCTAAAGCAAAGCAATGTCCCTATCTAAGCCATATTCCCCAGCCCGGTAATAGTTCATTTACTTCTACTTTTAAGCATACGCGCTAACCATTAAGGGACTGTAAATCATGTGGATAAATGCGCAAAAAGATTCGTTTTTAGTTGTTTTTTTCAAAAATTAACAAATTCCACTAATAAATTTACCAAATTTAAAAAAAAAATTAATTATTATTAAAATACTTTAACTAATAAAATCAATAACTTAGTATTATTTTGGTCAGATAGAAGTTTACACTTGCTTGTGGGAATCACTATTTGTTAACCATTTCTGGTCAGTATCTTGAAAGTAATTCAAGTGCGACAAAGGCATTTGGCAAACGAGGCTAGTTCAAATGCCGCAAATGCGGCCAACCAAAAGGGGATCAGGAATGCGAGTATTGCTGATTGAAGATGATAGCGCGACGGCTCAAAGTATAGAGCTAATGCTGAAATCTGAGAGTTTTAATGTCTACACAACCGATTTAGGTGAAGAAGGCGTCGATTTAGGTAAGCTATATGATTATGACATCATTTTGCTAGACCTTAATCTTCCAGATATGTCTGGATATGAAGTTCTGCGTACTTTGCGTCTGTCTAAAGTCAAAACACCAATTCTAATTCTTTCAGGCCTTGCTGGCATTGAAGATAAGGTGCGCGGCTTGGGCTTTGGTGCAGATGACTATATGACTAAACCATTCCATAAAGATGAGCTTATTGCTCGTATTCATGCAATTGTGCGTCGTTCTAAAGGTCATGCGCAATCAGTTATTACAACTGGCGATCTAATTGTGAACCTGGATGCGAAAACTGTTGAAGTTAGCGGCCAGCGCGTTCACCTAACGGGTAAAGAATACCAAATGCTAGAGCTTCTATCGCTTCGCAAAGGTACGACACTTACTAAAGAAATGTTCTTGAACCATTTATATGGCGGCATGGACGAACCAGAACTAAAAATCATCGATGTATTCATCTGTAAACTACGCAAGAAACTTGCTGTTGCAGCTGGGGGCCTTAATTACATCGAAACGGTTTGGGGTCGTGGTTATGTTCTACGCGAGCCAGATGAGAGCGAACTTCTAGAAGTTGGCTAAGCTCAACGCTTAATAGAAATAAAAAAACCCGCTCATTTGAGCGGGTTTTTTTGTGATTGTATTTCAAAGACTTAAAGCATAAATAACAAGTTTAAGCTGCAAATTGCTCTTGCGAGAGCAAGCCAACCTCAATCAGCTTTTCTTCTAATTGTGGTCGATTAAAAGGCTTTAGCAAAAAGCCATTAACCCCTGAACGCTTTGCTTTGGTCATTTCAGAGACCAAAATTTCGCTAGTGCAAAATAGAATTTTGCCATCGACTTCTTTCATTTTTGGGCTAACCCAATTTAAAAAGTCAAATACGTCTGAGCCAGGAATATACCAATCTAGCAAAATTCCATCTGGCATGCTCTCTGCGCACATGTTTTGGGCTTGTACTGTGTCACCCGCTTCAACAACCACCATACCAAGATCTTCAAGCAAACGTTTTGCGATCTTACGTATGACAGGTGAATCATCCACAACCATAAAAATTTTCATTTCATCACTCCAATACAAATACCAGTAGTTGGGTGATACTATAAATTCAAAAAGGATATGAAATTCTTAAATTTACTAAACTAGATAAAATTTGAGATACTTTCAAAAAATATGGTTAGTAAAGGGTAAACAGAAAGACAATACTGGGCTACTGGCTACAGGGCTGCTGAACTGCTGGCCTGTGTTGCTGGAAGGCACAAAAAAGCTGGCAGCGCCCAAAGCCCTGCCAGCAATTTGTATTTTAATAATGTGTTTTAACTAATGAAAGTTATGCGCCAATGCTTTGCGCGCTAAACACCACTTTTTCATCTACCAAAACAGCGCTCACTTCCATCTCAGCGGCTTCTGCCAATTTTAAGGTATAAAGTGGCTGCACGGCATGCGCATCTAACTGTTCTTCAAAAGTACCATTAAGCAAATCTAACAACACAGCAGGCACACGCGCTTTTGGCCCCGTTGCGGTAACTGTCAGTTTTGGCGTGCCATTAGGGTCTTCAATCACAGCTTGCACACTGCCCCCACGCGGTATTGCATGTAGTGATACAAGCAGTAAGTTTAAAAGCAACTTCACTTTGTTCTTAGGCATATAGGCGCGCTCTCCGGTCCACTCTAATGTGGTTTTCTTTTCATTGCTAAAATAGCCATCAGCCACCGCTTGCGCGTCACCAGTATCAATATCAGCGCCAGCAGAGCCCGCAGCACCAAAAGCAATTCTACAAAATTGCAATTTAGTAGAAGCATTATGCGCAGACGACTTAATTAGATCCATCGCAATGGTTTTTGTTTCTGCATCGCTATCACTGTCATCTAAAAGCTCTAAGCCATTAGAAATAGCACCCACAGGTGAAATAATATCGTGACATACGCGGCTACATAAAAGAGCCCCTAAATCCATAGCAGAGATATCTGGTAATTTTGGCATGAAATTTCCTCGCCTTTTGCTTACATCGCTATTTAGCGACTACGCTTCCTTGAGCTCTTCATTCGCTCTTATTGTGCTTGCCTGAAACAAAGCGAATCAGTGCAAAAATTCTACCCAATGGATACACAATGCTGAGATCGAATAAAAGCATCATTAAAAAAGCGAACTTAGACCCAAAACTATAAACGATGCGTAAAAATCTATTTTAAAACGCAAAGAAGTCATAATTTATTCACCATATGCGGTTAGGACTTATTCATAATAAAACACAAGCTGATTTTGAACGATACAACATGACAGCTAGATGGAGAAATTTATGACCGCCCTATCCCTAAAGCGATTTTTACCAATATCGTCTTTTACTAAAACACCATATATTGCGAGTTTATTTGCAGTTTGTGCCCTGTTTGCATTCACAACGCTTTCACCAACCAAAGCCAACGCGCAAGCAGGCGCTGTTTATACAATTGAAGAAGTTGTAAAAGCAGGACATGGCTTTTTTGGAAAAACATCTGGCGCACTTGCTGGCGCTTTAGAAAAAACTTTCGGCAGATACGGTCTACCAAATGGCTATATTTTGGGTGAAGAGGCAAGTGGAGCTTTCATTGGTGGCCTTCGCTATGGCGAAGGCACACTGCATACAAAAAATGCAGGCGAGCACAAAATCTTTTGGCAAGGCCCATCTATTGGCTGGGACTATGGTGCAGACGGCAACAGAACTATGATGCTGGTTTACAACCTACCAGACATTGATAGTATTTATAGACGCTATTTTGGTGTGTCAGGCTCTGCTTATGTCTTGGGTGGCATTGGCGTTACAGCGCTTACAAATAAAGGCGTGCACCTTATTCCAGTACGCTCAGGCGTTGGCGCAAGACTTGGCGTAAATGTTGGCTACCTAAAGCTTAGAAATTCACCACGCATCAACCCGTTTTAAGAATTTCAAAACAAAATTTAAGAATTAAAATGAGGGATAGTCCCTCATTTTTTTTGTCTTTTTTCTAAATTAAATCAAAAAAGCTTGTTTTTTAATAAAATTAATTACGTAATTAACCTCAAATGACATAATTCAAAAAATACGATTACATACAATGGAAATGAATTCATTTTCGTGGCAAGATTGTTTTAGGCTAACTACGGGAAGGTAGATTACGTGTTAGAGAGCATCTTATATTTTGTACTTGGTTTTTTATGTTCAGCCCTCATTGCGCTGATGATATCGCCGGCAATTTGGAATAGAGCCGTAATCTTAACCAGAAAACGCATTGAAAGCTCTATACCACTTTCACTCAACGAAATTCAGGCAGATAAAGATCAGCTACGTGCAGAATTTGCTATGAGCACACGTCGCCTCGAGCACTCAGTTGAAGAACTCAAAGAAACTGCCGCGCATCAGGTAATAGAGATAAATCGCAAGAGAGATGAGCTTGCAAAAATTTCTAACGATAGTGAAGAAAAAATCCTTCAAGTTGAAGAGTTAGAAGCGCGCGCCTCAGAACTGCGCGAAACACTAAACACACGCGAAGATGCACTGGTTTCTATTTCTTCAGAAAATGAACGCGTTAAAATAGAACTAGAAGACAAAGCGCTAAAACTAGACACGTTAAATTCTACTTTAATGGAAGCACAAAACGATAGAGATTCTTCTCGTATCGAACTTGTAGCAAAACAAACAGCAATGGATGAGTTGGCAGACAAGCTTACAACTGGTGAAAATGTTGACAAAACGCTGGCAAAACAAATCAAGTCACTCAACACTCAACTAAGTGCTGCCCAAGCAAAGCTTGATACGGGCAAACAGCGACTAGACAAATTAAGATCTACAAATGAAGCGCTAGAGTTAAAAGTTCAAACCCGCGAAAATGACATCTCTAAAATCAGACGCTCTGAGTTAAATGACAACCAAAAACTAACACAAGCGAATGAAGAACTAACAAGTGAAAAAGCCAGAAATACAGAGCTAGAAGCAAAACTTGCAGCTTCAAGCCTTAGAATGGAGGCACTGCTTGAAGATGCCTCAAATGAAAATGTTCAAAAGGCAATGAAGAGCTTTAACGAAGATCGCGATTCATTAAAAAGAAACCTCAAAGAAGTGACTAAAGAACGCAACAAGCTTCAAAAAGAGTTGAAAGCTAGAAGTGTAGCATTTGATTCAGATTGGGAAACTGAGCGTACAGAAAATGCAACTTTGCGTGAACGCATCAACGACCTTGCCGCAGAAGTAACTGCTATGACTGCTAGTCTTGAAGGGCCAAATTCGCCCATCAATGATATTTTAGATAAAGCACCTAAAAAGCGCGTAAAAAAGAATGCAAGTAATTCTGAGGTTGTAGAAACACTGGCAGATAGAATTAAAGCGCTTCAAGAAGCGGCTCGCATAAAAGAAGCGTAAGCCGCTTACTTAATTGCGATCTTCTTTATGATGCGTTTTGAATATTGCTCATAAATCCATAGCGCGCTCTGGCCATTGGCAAGTTCAAGATTCAACAATATGCGGTTTTCTGCCATTGAAGCATTTTTAATTTTAGCGCCAACCGGCAAAGCAATTTCATCTTCTAAGGTGCTATCGCCTTCCATTGGCGCAGAAGCATTTTGTTCAATCTGCATTTTTGGGTCAGCATTTTTTTCTTCGCCAAAACCGCCAAGCTTATAGACAAGCGCCCCAAGCACAGCCATAAGAGCAAGCATGTTAAAGCCCATAAAAATAGCACCATATTTTGCTAGCTTCTTGCGAACCTTCTCAGTTTCAGGATCAAGAGGCTTTTCATCTTCTATGGGTTTTTTATTCGTCATGTTTAACTCAGCTCAATTTTGTAAAATGCAGGATATAAAAAATGACTGGTAGCGCATTAGCAACGGATACAAAAGAACTTTTTGTTGAGGAATATGCACAAGGCCAAAGGTTTGACGTTTGGCTAGCACAGCGCATGCCAGAGCACGTCTCGCGCACCAGAGTAAAAAGCCTAATAAAAGCAGGCAACGTGCTGATAAATGACAAACCCTGCAAAGAGCCCAATTTTAGGCTCAAAGGCACCGAAACCATTAAGCTGAGTATTCCAGAGCCAGAAGACGCAACGCCCCTACCAGAAGACATTCCTCTAGAAATCTTGTTTGAAGACGAGCACTTAATCGTAATCAACAAACCACCTGGCATGGTGGTGCATCCTGCTGCTGGCAATTGGACAGGCACATTGGTCAATGCATTGCTGTTTCATTGTGGAGATACGCTTGTTGGCATTGGCGGCGTTAGGCGCCCTGGCATTGTGCACCGCTTAGACAAAGACACATCTGGCATTATGGTTGCCGCAAAAAGCGAAGAAGCCCTAGCAGGCTTAGCTGCCCAATTTGCAGACCACGGCAGAACAGGCCCATTAGAGCGCTCATATTTAGCATTTGTTTGGGGCGCACCAAGAACAAACACTGGCACAATAGATGTGCCACTAGGCCGCTCACAAACCAACCGTATTAAACGCTCTGTAGTAAAAACAGATACACAAGATGCCAGAGAAGCAATCACGCACTTTACTGTGCTAAAACACCTAGACGGCATTGGTGATGGTCAAACCAACGCATCACTTGTGGAATGCAGGTTAGAGACTGGCAGAACACATCAAATTAGAGTGCATATGGCTCATATTGGCCATCCACTTATTGGCGATCAAGACTACGGAAAACACTTTTCAACAAAAGCAAATGTGCTAGACGAAGCACCCAAAATAGCCGTTAAAAATTTCAAGAGGCAAGCCCTACATGCCAATGTTTTAGGCTTTGCACACCCAGTGACTGGTGAGCATATTAGCCATAAAGCACCCGTGCCTGCAGATTTTCAATCTCTGCTCGATGCATTTGCTGTCGCAAAAATATAATATAAAACAGCTACTTATAAAAAATTGAGCCAATTCAATTTTTGCTCTCATTTATATTACCAAAATTTCATGTTTCTTTTCGTGAAATCGCCTTTTTAATGACTATATTAAACCTACGCGCATGGCATAAATTGCATGTGCAAATAGCTCTTGTACGGATCTGCCTTAATGGGGATCGATATTTTAAGAATTGGGAGGGTGCATAATGGCCCAGAAAAAAGACGGTAAAAAAGTTACAAAAAAAGCAACTTCAAAAGAAGTTGGAAAAGCAATTGCAAAAGTTGGAAACACCAATTTAAGCAAATCTTACAATCAATCTTTGCCAAGTGTAACAGCAGGTGCAGACGGTCTTTCGCGTTATATGCAAGAAATTCGCCGCTTCCCTATGCTTGAGCCAAATGAAGAATTTATGCTGGCAAAAAGCTATCACGAGCATGACGACAGAGATGCTGCGCACAAATTAGTGACCAGCCATCTGCGCTTAGTGGGCAAAATTGCCATGGGCTATAGAGGCTATGGCCTGCCTGTTGGCGAAGTAATTTCGGAAGGCAATGTTGGCCTTATGCAAGCGGTTAAAAAGTTTGACCCAGACAAAGGCTTTCGCTTAGCGACCTACGCTATGTGGTGGATTAAAGCCTCTATTCAAGAATATGTTTTGCGTTCATGGAGCCTTGTAAAAATGGGCACAACCGCAAACCAAAAAAAGCTATTCTTTAATTTGCGCAAAGCTAAAAACCAAATCAACGCGATTGATGGCAATGAGCTACATCCAGATCAAATCACCCAAATTGCAACACAGCTAGGTGTTCGTGAAGATGAAGTGGTTTCTATGGACCATCGCTTAAGCGGCGATTCTTCGCTCAATGCGCCAATCAAATCTTCAGATGGTGAGAGTGGCGAATGGCAAGACTGGCTTGTTGATGACACGCAAACTGCTGAAGAAACTTTGGTGCAGTCAGATGAGTTGGACAATAGAAGAGAGATGCTAAAAGACGCGCTCGATGTTTTAACAGATCGCGAAAAACGTATTTTTCTTGCGCGCCGCCTAGAAGACAAACCAATTACACTTGAAGATTTATCAGGTGAATTTGATATTTCTAGAGAGCGTGTTCGCCAGATTGAAGTGCGTGCCTTTGAAAAAATTCAAAAGGCTATGGTCAATGCTGCAAAAGAATTAGCAGCTGGCCCACAAGCGCTTACACATCAAGGTGCATAAGAACCCATAAAAGAATAAAAAACTAGGCTAACGGTTGATAGAAAAATCCATACCGTTAGCCTTTTTTATTGCTTATTTTTTAAGCTCAATTTACTTTAGCTCAATTGCATAAGTCGACAATTCGGCAGTTTCTTTTATCAAACCAGAAGATTTCATAAATTCGCCAAAACGCTTATAGCGCGCAGAATCTAAAGCTGCAGGACGCTTCGCAAAACGCGGCAGCGTGTCTACCCAAGCGCGTCTGTTCAACTCATTATCTAAATCAGGATAAGCTTTTAAAAACACATCTAATGCTTCTTCAGAATGATTAGTGATATAAAGCGTTGCTTGCTCAATAACATCCATAAACACTCTAAAGCGTGGATCGTTTACGGTGTCATTTTTTGCAACAAAAATAAGTTCATCATAAACTGGAACACCATTTTCTTCAGGGTAATAGGCAGTGCCTGGCTTACCTTCAATGTCCATTTGGTTTAGTTCAAAATTTCTAAACGCACCAATAACTGCATCTACTCTGCCAGAAAAGATTGAAGGCGAAAGTGCGAAGTTCACATTGATAAGTTCAAGATCGCTCAACTTCAAATCGTGCTGGGCTAGCATAGCGCTTAGCAACGCATCTTCAAAACCACCCACAGAAAAGCCAACCTTCTTGCCTTTCAAATCTGCGATAGATTTAATTGGTCCATCTTTTAAAACAACCAAAGAATTTAAAGGCGTTTCAACAATTGTGCCAATACGTGTTAGCGGCAAACCTTCTGCCACTTGCACATGCAATTGTGGTTGATACGAAATAGCAATATCAGCCTTGCCAGCAGCCACTAACCTTGGCGGCGCACTTGGGTCTGCTGGTGGCACCAATTCAACATCAAGGCCAGCTTTTTCAAACAAACCATTTTGCTTAGCAATCACAAGCGGTGCGTGATCTGGGTTTACAAACCAATCTAAAAGCACTGTCATTTTTTCTTCGGCTTTAGCGGTTGAAACACCAACCAGCAAGGCCATCATTAGGGTAAGTATGCGTAACATTTTAGTCTCCATATTATAAATCTAAATTCTAACGCCATCCCACCAAACAAGGCGATCGGCTAATTGAACAACAACCCAGCGCAGTAAAAATGCGGCCAAAGCCACCATTACCAGCGCCGCAAAAACAACATCTGTTTGTGTACGTGCATTTGCTTGCACAATAACA
>JBGCEA010000166.1:0-2576 GCA_045105915.1 Nitratireductor sp. | reverse complement strand
AGCTGGCATTGATTTTGACTTAGTTGCTGAAATTGAGGGTTTGACCAACATTCCGCTTGTTGTACATGGTGGTAGTGGCATTCCTGTTGAAGCGCGTCAAAAGCTTGCAAGCACAAGTCGTGTTGCCAAATTTAATATTGGTACAGAGCTTAGAATGGCCTTTGGTCAAGCTTTGCATAAATCGATTGCTAGTCAGCCAGATGTGTTTGACCGTATAAATTTACTAAAGCCAACAATTGCTAGCGTTAAATCTGCAACGACAGATGTTATCTCGCAGTTATATCATCCAACTCAATAATTATAGAATTTAAGTTAAGGGCATAGAATATGATCAACGTTGGAATTTTAGGTTCGGGGCGTATTGGGCAAGTGCATGCGAAAGCTGTAAATGCTAGCTCAAATGCAAAGTTGGTTGCGGTAAGTGACTATTTTGAAGAAGCCGCTAAGGCGCTTGGCGCGCAATATGGCGCGGATGTGCGAACAAGTGATGAAATTTTAGCATCATCAGATATTGATGCAATCATCATCTGTACGCCAACAAGTACGCACTGCGATTATATTGAAACAGGTGTTGCAAACAACAAAGCAGTAATGTGCGAAAAGCCAGTTGATATGGCGTCGGATAGAATTAAAGAATGTCTAGAAATTATCAAAGACAGTTCTGCGCCTTTGCTGGTTGGTTTTAACAGACGCTTTGATCCTGGTTTTAAAAACCTACAAGCAAGGCTTGCAAATGGTGATATTGGAGAAGCTGAGTTAATTACAATTACCTCGCGCGATCCTGCTCCCCCCCCACTCACATATGTTAGAACATCAGGTGGCTTATTTAGAGATATGATGATCCATGATTTTGATATGGCTCGCTTTTTGCTAAACGAAGAACCAACAGAAGTTTATGCAACAGGTTCTGCTTTGGTTGATCCTGAAATTGGCAAAGCTGGCGATGTAGATACTGCCAGCGTTATTTTGAAAACTGCCAGTGGTAAAATTTGTCAAATCTCAAATTCAAGACGTGCCACATATGGTTATGATCAACGTATTGAGGTGCATGGCTCTAAGGGCATGCTAAAGGCTGCTAATATTCATGAGAGTATTGTAGAAATAGCAGATGGCAGTGGCTTTAAAACTGACCCAGCGTTGAACTTCTTTTTAGAAAGATATGTTCAAGCTTATGATGGTGAGTTGCAGCACTTTTTAGATTGTATTGAAAAAGGCACTCAGCCATCGCCAAATGGTTATGATGGTTTGCGTGCTCAAATGCTGGCAGATGCAGCGCAACAATCTTTAGACACAGGCCTGCCTGTTAAGTTGCCAGCTTAGATTTATTAAAGAAGAGATTCAGTGAGCAATTTTGCTCACTGAATTTTTTATACTACGTGTTGAATGAGCCAAATTTACCAGCAGAAAAAATCAACGGGCTTCCTTCACGCTGAGAAAAGCGCTCAACCTTACCAATAATAATAGTATGATCGCCGCCTTCATGCGTTGCTTCTTGAACGCATTCAAAACGCGCTAGCGTGTTTGAAATAATTGGCACATTGTTGTCACCATAACGCCAGTCACAATCATCAAAAACTTTTGGGTTTTTAGCAAAGGCTAAAGCAAGCTCTGCTTGGTCTTCGTGCAGAACATGCGTTGCGAAGTTCTTTGCGTTTTTGAAAATTTCATAACGACCAGACGTCTTAGAAACTGACCATAAAATTAGGGCAGGGTCTAGCGATACAGATGCAAAAGAGTTGACTGTCATGCCAACTGGGCCATTTTCTGTATTTGCCGTAATAATAGTAACGCCAGTTGCAAATTGGCCAAGTGCATTTCTAAATTGGCGTTGGTTTTCTATTACTGGCTCGCTTGTTGGGCCAAATTTTTTGCGTTGATCAGAAGGAATCATTTCGACCACTTCTTCAACGTTCTGTGCTGTTTTGTTAGAATTTTCCATAAGCATTATGCTACCTCATGACCGAGTGATGCTGTGTAAATTTCAAACCAAGTTTCTCTGTCCATCTCTACTTTTAAAGTGTCTGACAGGGATTTGATGCGGCTTAGATTGTTGGTGCCAACAACAGGCAAAATTGAACTTGGATGCTTTAATAGCCAAGCAAATGCAACAGCGTCTAAGCCAACATTGTATTGTTTGGCAATTCTTGAAAGTACAGCGTTTACGCGTGCGCCTTTTTCGTTTGATGCATCAAAAAGTGCGCCGCCACCAAGAGGTGACCAAGCCATTGGTTTGATGCCTTCTTGTTGTAAGAATGCAATGTCACCATTTGAAAAAGCACTTATTTCGAGTGGACTGATTTCAATTTGGTTTGTCACAAGTTTGTTCTTCATCGCAGATTGCAATAAATTCCAATCATGCGCTTTAAAGTTTGAAACGCCAATAGAGCCAATTTTACCGCTGGCAACCAATGCATCTAATGCAGCGCCAGTTTCTTGGTGGTCCATAAATGGATCTGGGCGGTGAACAAGCAGTAGATCAACATGCTCAATTTGCATTTCTTGCAATGAATTATCTAGAGCGCTTGTTATATATTCAGCAGATGTGTCGTAATATTTTACGCGCTTATCGCTAAAGC
>JBGCEA010000165.1:0-4617 GCA_045105915.1 Nitratireductor sp. | reverse complement strand
TGCGGTTTTTGTAAGCGCATTGAATAGGGTGGATTTACCTACATTTGGTAGTCCAACAATTCCACATTTAAAACCCATAATTTAATTCCGTTCTATTTGTCTTTATTCGTAAATAATTTTGAGAGCATGTCTGCCATTTTGGTGTTGCCAGCTTTTTCGCTCTTTGTTTCACTTGCTGTGTCGGCTTTTTTGTTTGCCGCTTTTGCAGCGTTTTTAATTTTTGCTGTTGCGCTGTTTCTTGCCTGATGAATGTGGCTGCTGCCCTTGGCAGTTTTTTGCGCACTCTTTTGAGGCTTTTGGTTTTGTGTTGGCTTGTTTCCAATTGCCAGCGCCAATTTGTTCATAAAGCTGCTATCGTCGCCATCTATCAGCATATCGGAATTTGCGCCAATTTCATCGAGTAGTGGGTCTAGCCACGCATGGTCTGCTTTGGCAAAGTCGCCAAGCACATGCGCATTGACGCGTTCCTTATGGCCTGGGTGGTCTATGCCAATGCGAATGCGTTTATAGTCTTTGCTGCAATGAGCGTCTAAGGATTTAATGCCATTATGCCCGCCATGGCCGCCAGCCATTTTTATGCGCACCATGCCAGCACTTAAATCTAATTCGTCATAAAAAACCACAATATCTTGGCATGCAATTTTGTAAAAGCGCATGGCTTTTCCAACAGCTTCACCAGATAGGTTCATAAATGTTTGGGGTTTGACCAATATAACTTTTTGACCATTAATTTCGCCGTCTGCAATTTCGGCGTTGAATTTTTTCTTCCAGTGAGAAAAGGAATGGCGGCGGAATATTGCATCCACCGCCATAAAACCAATGTTGTGGCGTTGTTTGGCGTGTTTTGTTCCTGGATTACCAAGGCCCACAATCATGTGCATTGGAATGACTCCTTAAAACTTGCCAGCGCCAAATGTCAGACGCTAAGCGTCTTCTTCGCCATCAGATTTTTGATCGCTTGGTACTTCAACAGCTTCTGGAGCTGAAGTATCTTCGTCTTCATCAGATGCAGCAGATACTGTTGGTGCAGCAATTGAACACATCGTTGGATCGCGGTCTTCAACCGTGATTTCAACACCGTCTGGTAGAGCAATTTTTGAAGCGTGAATAACATCATCAACTTCAAGGCCTGTTAGATCGATTTCGAAGTTTTCAGGAATTGCATCTGCACGACACTTAACTTCCAAAGTATAGCGAACCACGTTAAGCACGCCGCCTTTTTTAATGCCTGGGCATTCTTCTTCGTTAGTGTATTGCACTGGAATTTCAACAACCACTTTAGTGTTCTTACCAACGCGTAGAAAGTCTACGTGTGTGAAGAAGTCACGTACTGGGTCTTGCTGATAATCTTTTGGTAGAACGCGGTGCTTGTCACCGTTTACGTCTACTTCCAAAATTGTGTTCTGGAAACCACCTTGGTGGATTAGCAAAGTAAGTTCTTTGCTTGGAACAGCAATTGGTAGGGGATCTTGATTGTTACCGTAAATAACGGCAGGCACCATTGAATTGCGACGAAGTTCACGAGCGGCCCCCTTGCCAACTCTTTCACGTGTCTGTGCCTTGAGCTCGATTGAATCGCTCATGGTATTTCCTTTCGGTCGTATGGCTACGACATAGTGCAAATTCTTGAGTAGAAAAAATGCCTTATTGCATGTCTTCTTGAATTTGCCTGTTTTAGGCCTTCCAAAGCACATAGGTGCAATGAAATTGCTGGCTTCCATCTTCAAAATTGATTGTAGAAAACAACAAACCCGCGTTGCCTCCAAGGGTGTCTACACGGGTAGGGGCGTTATAGGGGAAAAGGTTTTTTGGCGCAAGCGAAAATGGCGCATTTTGATAATGCGCGTTTGCGCCATAACAGACTAGCTAATTGGGTGTTTAAAGCGCCTTAGAGCGCTTTAAAGCTTAGTCGAACAGGCTTGAAACCGAGGCTTCCATTGAGGTGCGCTTCACAGCTTCGCCAACCAATTCTGCAATTGAAACCACGCGAATGTTATGTGCGGTTTGAATGGCTGAGGTAGGCTGGATTGAATCTGTAATCACCAGTTCTTTTAGCATTGAAGAAGAAATGCGAGCTACCGCGCCGCCAGATAAAACGCCATGCGTGATATAAGCCGTTACGCTTGTTGCGCCATGTTTTAGCAATGCTTCTGCCGCGTTGCACAATGTTCCGCCAGAATCGATGATATCATCAATTAGCAAGCAGTCTTTTCCGCTTACATCACCAATCACATTCATTACTTCAGATTCGCCAGGCTTATCACGACGTTTGTCTACAATAGACAAAAGTGAATCGATGCGCTTTGCCAGCGCACGCGCTCTAACAACACCGCCCACATCTGGTGATACGACCATGGTGTTTTCTGTATTGTAATTTTCTTTAACGTCTCTGGCTAAAACAGGAACCGCAAATAGGTTGTCGGTTGGAATGTCAAAGAAGCCTTGAATTTGTGCGGCGTGCAAATCTAGTGTCAAAACACGATCTGCGCCTGCTTTTGTTATCATGTTAGCAACAAGCTTGGCAGAAATTGGCGTTCTTGGGCCGGGTTTTCTGTCTTGTCTTGCATAACCAAAATAGGGAATAACCGCTGTGATACGTTTTGCAGATGCACGGCGCAGCGCATCAATCATGATGAGCAATTCCATTAAGTGGTCATTTGCGGGATATGCAGTTGATTGAAGAACGTAGCAGTCTTCACCGCGTACATTTTCTAAAAGCTCTACAAAAACCTCTTGGTCAGCAAAGCGTCTTACATTTGCATTGCCAAGTGGAATGTCGAGGTACTTGCAAATGTTTTCTGCCAATTGGCGGTTTGAATTGCCTGCAAAGAGTTTCATATAACTAAGCCACCACAAGTATAAAGATGGGCACTCTATAAGGGATGCAGGCTAAAGCTTCAATGGTGTTTATGGCTAGAAATAAGGTTCTTGAACAAAAAATTTGCCAAAAGCATAATCAAATCGATTAACCTTTAGAAGTTAACCATGATTTGAGTTGCGAGAGGCTGGTTTGGGCTACTCTATCAAGCATAACATTTGTTACTGAGCTCCATGGATCTGCCGATTTTGATGATGAACGCTCTTGGCCTGAAATTCTAAATACGCGTTTGTTTGTTGTGTCTAACACGTCCCAAACATATACCAATAAAGTTCCGCCGCCATCTTCTAGTGCTGAGAAGTAGCCCTTAACCTGATACTTTGCACCATCTCTGGTTGAGTTTACAATTCTCACTTGGCTGGTGCTCGCTGCATTTCTAATAGATCTAGAAAGAGAAGTTACGGCGCTTTGGGGCGCGTTTGCCACTGGCAAAAATGCAACTGCCTTTGTGGTTGGAAGGCTAGCTGTTTGTGTGCCGTTTTGGGCTGGGTTGCTAAACTGATTTGGGCTTTGTGCTTGCGTTTGGCTTGGTGTGCTTTGCGTTTGTGTATCATTTGCGTTTACGCTTTGAAGGCCATCTGATAGCGAACCTGACTGGCACGCAACAAGCGATAGCATGGCAAGTGATAGGCATGCAGCTTTGATGCTTTTTTTGAAATTTGTGTAAATATATAAATTTAGTAAAGGCATTTATGTAGACCCACATTTAACCGCATAATTGTTTGCACGCTTTAATGGCAATTTTGAATTGCCATCTTTAGTGATTTTAGAATCACTGCAAGAATGCCTATCTTGAACTTAACAACGCATAAGGTCAATTTTGTGGCAGTGATTTATGAAGTGAGATGCGCTAATTCTTCATGAATTAGATTAGTTTTAACACGCTAATTTGGCGCCCATAGTCTGGCTCGCTTCTATGTGTTGTACGCCTATAAGAAAAAAAGCTCTCTTCATCTGCATAGGTGCATAGGCCGCACCAGTTTGCCTCTACCTCGTTTTTGGTTAAACGATCGACAATATAGGTGGGCAAATCAAACATGAAATGGTTTTGCTTGATAGATGGAATTAGATAATTGCTGTTTGCAGAATTTAAGCTGATTAGATTTTGCGCAAAATCGTGTCCAACTTCATAATTGGCTTGGCTGATTGTTGGGCCAAGCGTCGCTTTTATGCTCTCGCGTTTTGCGCCTAGTTTTTCCATGGCTGCAATAGTGCTTTCTAAAACGCCGCCAGTTGAGCCTTTCCAGCCAGCATGGGCTGCACCAATGACGCCGTTTTTAGCATCTGCAAATAAGACAGGTCCACAATCTGCAGTTAAGACGCCAATGGGTAAGTTAGGCGTGTTGGTGACAATTGCATCGGCCTTTGGGCGCTCGCCTTTAAATTCTTGGCTCACATGCACTGCGGTTGGTGAATGAATTTGATAAACGGTTGTGAGCTTTTCTTCGCCTTCATTAAAAAAGCCCGCAACCAGAGCTCTGTTTTTTAGCACAGCTTGTTTATCATCATCAGAACCGATGCCAACATTTAGACCTTTATAAATGCCAGTTGAATGACCGCCTTGGCGCGTGAAAAAGCCGTGCTGAAGCTTTTCGCTTTTTATTAAATCACTCGATATTGCTTTTACCAAATTGCTTATATCACTCATTTAACTAGCCTTTTTGTTGGCGTTGGTTCTTTTGTGTGTCTTTGCGGCGCTGTTTGCCTAAACCAAATTAGGCAAGACCACATTACTCAAA
>JBGCEA010000164.1:0-2766 GCA_045105915.1 Nitratireductor sp. | reverse complement strand
CTGAAGACATCCAGTTTGTCATCAAATCTTGTGCTTCATCACGTGACCAGTTAGCAGTTTGCTCACCAATGATTGTCATGAAGTTACACATGTCCATGCCGATTACGTCGCGAACGTCTTTTGTACCCTGAACTGCAGCTTGGTTTGAAAGCTGACCATTCATGATGTCACCAGTTGCTCCGCCAGCTTTACCAGCTGCGCGTAGGTTCTTACAAACTTCAAATGCTGACAATGTGCCAGATTCGATTTCGTTTGAAGCAACGAAAGCTTGAGTTGCTGGAAGCTCATTAACATTGTCTGGCTCGCGGTTTACGTATACTAGCGGTGTGTCGCCAGCAGCAGCAGAAATAGCTGCACCTGCAGATGTGTCAACGATGTTTACGATGATCGCATCAACGCCAGAAGCAACAAAGTTTTTCACTTGGTCAATCTGTTTTGCAAGATCGTCTGTTGCGTCTTCTTGCTGATACTCAAGGCCATCGATTGTGCCTGCATACTCAACCATACCGTTACGAAGAACTGTTAGCCAGTTATCATCAAAACGTGAAAAGCTTGCGCCAATTGTTTGCGCCAATACTGACGTAGACATTAGTGCAGAAATACCTGCAGCGTATAATGCAGTTTTAAATACTTTTTTCATTGTGTCCTCCCGAGACATACGTGGATAAACGAAATTGCCATTGGCTATCTCTAGCATAGGAAAACACATCATGAGAAGTTTTGCAACCGGTTGCAAAAAATTTCTTTTATCCCTGTATATAAAAATTTATTTTTGTGTAAGATTTTGCTCAAGTTTAGAAAAAGGGTGGGCATTTGGCAGTTACATTAAAAGAAGTTGCAGCTTTGGCTGGCGTTTCGCGTTCTGCTGTCTCTAGAACTTTCACAGATGGCGCGAGTGTCTCTGCTAAAACACGTGAAAAAGTAGAGCGCGCCTCGCGCAAGCTTGGCTATCAGCCCAACTTAATTGCGCGTTCATTGTCTACCAATCGTACAAAGCTAATTGGTCTTATTGCCAATAACTTCCACAATCCAATTTTTATGGAAGTCTTTGATTTATTTACGAAAGCGCTGCAAAAAAAGGGGTATCGCCCCCTTATCGTGAACTTAACAGATGAGAGTGACCCTGAGGTTTCTGTACAACTTTTAAAGCAATATAATGTCGATGGGGTGATTATTGCGACCTCAACACTATCGATTGAGTTTTCAAAGGCCTTCTCTGATGCCAAATTGCCTGTTGTGCATGCTTTTGGTCGTTTCCAAAAAGGCGTTAATGTGCCTGTTGTTGGCGTAGATAATATAGAGGCTGGAAGATTGGCCGCGCAAACATTAGTGGATTGTGGATATAAGAATATTGGTTTTTTAGGCGGTCCAATTGATGCGTCCTCTACACAAGATAGAGCTGTTGGTTTTTTAAACCAAATGGAAAAATTGAAAGTAAAACCCGCAATTGTTAAATACGCACGCGCATATGCCTATAAGGCAGGATGTGAGGCTTTGGCTGAAATTTTTAAAGAAGCTGAGGTAGATGCGTTGTTTTGTGGTGATGATTTGCTTTGTATGGGCGCAATAGATGAAGCAAAGAAAATGGGTAAGAAAATTCCAGATGAACTTGGCTTTATTGGCTTTAACAATATGGAAATGGCAGCGTGGGCTGCTTATGATTTAACAACCATTAGCCAACCTGTTGGCGATATTATTAAGAGCTCGATTGATTTGATTGTGGCTATGCTGGATGAGCCTGATCGCTCTACAGAAATGCGTTTGTTTAGTTGTTCTATTGTTGAGCGAGGCACACTCGCTCAACAATCTCAATCATAATTCAGTTTCTATTTTTGAAACATAGGTGGTCTTGCTTCTACCCATGCACCATCTTTAGAGGCAGAATCTACAGCAGAATAAACAGCCGCCATAGAGCGAACGCCATCTTCTGCCGTTGGTAGTCCATCACGTGTATGGCCTCTTATCGCATCTGCAAGATCGCAATAAATATTAGCAACAGCTAAAGGGAAACCTTCTGGGTGCGCAATAGAAACACGCGATAGTCTTTGTGCATCTTCGTGCAATCCGCCTTCACCTTTTTCGATGATTTGCGTGCGTCCACCCACTGGTGTGTAGATCAATTGGTTTGGTTGTTCTGATGCCCAGCGAAAGCCACCAGTTTCGCCAAATATTTGAATGTCGAAACCATGTTGGCGACCAATGGCGACAGACGATGTCCATAGTCTGCCGACTGTGCCGCCGCCCATGCGAAAGTTCACCATTGCATCGTCTTCAAGTTCGCGGCTTGAGATGGTCGATGCGAAATCTGCTGATAGCTTTTCAACTTGATCGTCGCAAATAAAACTTGCCATGTGCATTGCGTGAATGCCGCAATCTGCAAACTGACCAGATACGCCTGCCATTGCAGGGTCGTAGCGCCAGCGCACACGTGGGTTGTCTGCATCTGTTGCATCGCCGTGATGGCCATGGCTAAAGTTTGTCACAACAAGGCGCACCTTGCCAATTTCGCCAGCGCGCACCATAGCGCGAGCTTGGCGTACCATAGGGTAGGCGGAGTAACAATAGTTTACAGCGCAAATTTTGCCGGTGCTTTTTGCTAGGCGAACAATCTCTTCGCCTTCTTCAACATTCATGGTCATTGGCTTTTCGCAAAGCACATTAAAGCCGGCTTCTAAAAATGCTTTTGTAATTTCAAAGTGGGTTGAATTTGGTGTTGCTACTGTTACCAAATCTACTTTGTCATCTCGGCCTTTTTCACCAGCCAGC
>JBGCEA010000163.1:0-2714 GCA_045105915.1 Nitratireductor sp. | reverse complement strand
CCGCCTGCCTTTGGCCCTGTGCCAGATAAGCCTTCGCCGCCAAAAGGTTGAGAGCCAACCACCGCGCCAATTTGGTTTCTGTTTACATAAACATTACCCACATTTATGTGACGCGTTATATGCTCTACTCTATCATCGATGCGCGTGTGCAAGCCAAATGTTAAGCCGTATCCGCTTGCATTTATGTCTTTAATGATTTGATCAATTTCATCGGCCTTGAAGGTTGTTAAATGTAACACAGGGCCAAAGATTTCTTTTTTAAGCGCTTGAATACCTACAACTTTGATAACAGCAGGCCCAACAAACAAGCTGTCTTTTGGTGCGTCTAATTGTTTTAAGAGTTGTTTTTGAGATTGCGCTTTTAAAATATGATCTACAATTTCTTGGCGAGCGCTATGCGTAATAACTGGGCCAATGTCTGAAGACATGTCCCATGGATCAAGTATTTTCAACTCATCCATAGCGCCATACAGCATTTCTAAAAAGCCCTCTGCAATGTCTTCTTGTAAATACAGCATACGAAGGGCTGAACAGCGTTGCCCACAAGATCTAAAAGCAGAATCTACAATGTCTTGTACCGCTTGTTCTGGTAGTGCTGTTGAATCTACAATCATAGCATTTAGGCCACCAGTTTCTGCGATGAATGTAGAATCTGGATTAAGAATTTTTGAGGCTTCACGGTTTATGTGCTGCGCAACGCCAGTTGAGCCTGTAAAGCAAATGCCGTTTACGCTCTCATGCTTTGTAAGCATTGCGCCAACTACAGAGCCTTTGCCAGGAATAAGCTGGAGCACGTTTTTTGGGACGCCAGCTTTGTGCATTAGCTTTACAGCAATATTGGCTATAATAGGCGTTGGGTCTGCAGGCTTTGCCAGTACGCCATTGCCAGCGGCTAGTGCGGCACTAATTTGGCCTGAGAAAATTGCCAAAGGGAAATTCCACGGAGAGATACAAGTAATAATACCCTGTGCTGGTGTATCTGCGTGCTTAATAGCTTGCGCCCCATAATAGCGAAGAAAGTCTACTGCCTCACGAATTTCGGCAACTGCGTCCATTGCTGTTTTGCCGGCCTCTCTACAAAGCGCTGCAAAAATTTCACCTGCATTTTCTTCATACAAATCTGCGGCTTTATTTAAAATTTTGCATCGCTCTGTAGGCGAAGTTTTTTCCCAAGTGCTTGCTTCTTCAAGCGCTGTTTCAACTTGTTGCACTGTGGCATTAGCCGCAAAGCCAACAATGCTACTTTTATTGTTTGGGCTATAAACAGCCTCAGCTTTGGCAGATTTATTTTTGCCCGCAATCAGAGGCTTAGCTGTCCATTCATGTGTTTCAAACTTTGCACGCTCTTTGCAAAACTTTTCTAAATCATCAGTATTGCGCAAATCCCAACCAACAGAATTTGGGCGCTCTGGTTGATACAAATCAACTGGATGCACGACGGCTGAGTTTTCGATTGAATCGAGATTGTTTAATACCTTAAACGGGTCAGCCGCTATAACGCTTGGACTAACCTCTTTGTCTACTATTTGATTTACAAATGAAGAGTTGGCGCCATTTTCTAGAAGTCTTCTAACCAAATAAGCAAGCAGGTCGCGGTGCGCACCAACGGGTGCATATATACGACATCGAGTTTTTTCATTTTGTAAAACGAGTTCGTGCAGAGCATCGCCCATGCCATGCAACCTTTGAAACTCGTAGGAATCTTTATCATCTGTCAGCTCTAATATAGCGCTAACGGTTTGTGCGTTATGCGTGGCAAATTGAGGATAAATGCGATCGCTATATTTGAGCAGTTTTTGCGCACAGCAAATATATGAAACATCTGTGAACTCTTTTTTTGTAAAGACAGGAAAACCAGCAATGCCCTCGACTTGGGCTTCTTTAATTTCGGTATCCCAATAAGCGCCCTTAACAAGGCGCACCATTATTTTGCGATCTAGTTTTGTAGATAAAGCATAGAGCCAATCGATAACAGCCGATGCGCGCTTGCCATAGGCTTGCACAACAACGCCAAAGCCATCCCATCCTGCAAATTCGGGAGCGCGTAAAACTTCTTCAATTACATCGAGCGATAAGTCTAGTCTGTGTGCTTCTTCTGCATCTATGTTCAAACCCATTTTGGCATTTTGCGCTAAGCGTGCCAGCTCTTTTACACGTGGCACCAATTCGTGCATCACGCGCTCTTTTTGGCTCAACTCATAGCGTGGGTGCAATGCTGATAACTTTATAGAAATGCCTGGGTTTTCTTTTATATCGCTATGGCTGGCATGTTCTGCCAGGCCTTTAATGGCGTTTGCATAAGAAGCATAAAAAGCATCGGCATCTTTTGCGGTGAGCGCCGCTTCGCCCAGCATATCATAAGAATAAGTGTAGCCCTTTTTTTCTTGTTCACTGCCGCGCTTTATGGCCTCTTCAATGTCTCTACCTAAAACAAATTGGTGACCCATTTCTTTCATGGCTTGTTTCACGGCAGCGCGAATAACAGGCTCGCCTAGTCTTTTTACTGCGCCGTGCAAAATATCAGAAAGACCAGCAGAGCTTTTATCATTTAGCACTTTGCCAGTAAGCATGAGCGCCCATGTTGAGGCATTTACTAATGATGAACTTGATTGGCCCAAATGCTCACCCCAAGAAGAGGGGGCAATTTTGTCTTCAATAAGCTCATCCATGGTTTGTGCGTCTGGCACTCTTAGCAAAGCTTCAGCCAAACACAT